>CANQNI010000001.1 GCA_947625175.1 uncultured Eubacteriaceae bacterium
TGGCTGCTTCCTGAAGTTGAGATAAGAGGCCTGAAACAGTAGCATTGGCAGTTTTATCCATCATACCGTCAAACTGGGTCATCCCCTGCATGATGGAGTTAATAGCCTGATCAACCGGGATTAATCCCTTAGAGACCATATCCTGAGCTTCGGCCGTTGAAACGCCAATCCCATCAGCAACGTATTTCCATGCTGAAATACCTACTTCTGTTAACTGTCTCATTTCTTCAGCGGATACTTTACCTTTAGCCTGCATCTGGGATAATGCTAAAGTTGTTCGTTCTATCCCTTCCTGTCCTTTACCTAAAGCAGACATGGCATTACCAATTTTTTCAAGGTCAGGTAAAACTCTTTCAGCAGACCAGCCCATTGCAATCATCTTTTGAGATACATCAACCAGTCCCTGAGCTTCAAACGGAGTTGCAATAGCAAACTGATTGATGTCATTCATCATTTTTTCTGCTTTTTCAGCACTGCCGAGCATAGTTTCAAATCCGATTTGAGCAGTGGAATAAAAGTCAGAAATACCAACCGGATCGACTACTAATTTGTCAAAAGCTATTCCTGCAAATAGGGTAGTTGCAATACCTTTAATCGAAGTGAGCCAGTTAAATACTGATCTTAAAGGTTGGGTAGCTTTGTCTGTTATAGCAACAGTAGCGTTCCAGGCTTTGGATGTTAAAGATTTTGCTGTGGAAGTTATTTTAGAGATTACTGAACTTGCTTTGTCAGTTGCATTAACAATAGCGCTATAAGATCTTCCTGAATAATTTTTTAAAGATCCTGTTATTTGATTTACTTTATTTGTTGCCTGATCTTTTAAAGATATCCCAGGGGTACTGGTAACTTTAGAAGCCTCATGCAATTTATCTAAAGCGGTATTAACCTTACTAGTTGCCTGATCTTTTAAAGAGAGAGTAGGCGCAGCGTTTGTACTGCCAGCTTTTTTAAGCTGTTTTTCAAAATCCTGAATATTCTTAGTACTCGAACTTAATTCTTTTTCAAGCTTTTTTAAATCACTTGCTGTATTATCCTTAAACTCGGTACTAATAACGATCGTTAAATCGTCAACTCTGGCCATATCTCACCTCAAAAATATATGTTCAAATAAAATAAGCCTGAATTAACAGGCCGATTTTATTTGAGCACCCTCAGGTACTCGTTTCACCATAGATTTCTAATTTACGGAAAAAAGCTTCAGAAGTATTTGGGGGATGAATATCAAAATCTTCGACTTTCCATTCCTGCTTAGCTCTTATATAAGCTCGCATAAAGGAGAAATCTAATGGTTTAGTAAATTTCAAATCATAAACGTCCGAAGGAAGCATATTCCAGGTATGAGCTATTTCTAGTATTTCCCAGATTATGCCTCCGGACTTAATTAGTTTTTTAATTCGTCTTCAATATCAATAGTAGAACTTTCTTCTCCGGGAGTGGTATAACCTGATAAATTATCAATAGCATTAACTATTGCTAATTTATCTCCGCTTGCTAAAGAATCCTCAATAACATCTCTAGGAAAGTGAGTATTATATTCAGCAAGAATCTGTGGAGAATCCCAGATATGTTTATCTTCATCAACTGTAGCAATATAAATTTCCTCGCCTCTTTCAGCAGTTAAATTTCTTACTTCAACTCCCTTTCTTTTATCGGAAGTGTTTTTAGTAATTTTTTCATAATCTCTGTCTGATAAAGGACGGATTCTAAAAGTAAGCAGAATATTACCTTCTCTGTCTTTAATATTAATTCTTTGACTGGTATTATCTTTTTGCGCTTTTACTCTTCTTAATCCTTCAATTGCATTTGGGGTAACAGTCTTTATAGTTTCTTCTCTATTTTTATTGTTTTCTTCTACAGTATTAGCCATAATATAAACCTCCTAATTTATTAATCCGTATAATCAACACCTAACTGGCTAAGTAATTGTGGATCCGCATTACAGCGGAAAGTCCAGGCATGTTGAACAATTTCACCCGGAACAATATTAAGTAAGTCTACGTCTCCGTCTGGAATACAGTGACGGATTAAAATACGCTGATCTTTTCCGTTTCTAGATTCAAGTAATGTCTGGAAATCGAATTCTCTTAAGTCAGCTCTAACGCCTGATTCTTCAAAGTTTTCCCAAACTTTACTACTTACTAAGTCATCTCGAATAGTTGCATCAGTTAAAGTTAGAGTTACTGAATGACCTGTTGGAACACCAAAAATCAAACTGGATCCTGTCGGTTGCCAGTCGGTGTTTTGAAAGGAAACAGTAATTCTAAATTCATTTGTGGAACTGAGTAAAACCATTCCGTCATCAGTTATTAGAAAAAGTGCTCCATCTTTACCTGTTCTCACATAACGGGCATCATCTTCGGCACGTTTATTAACACTCATCTAAATCTCTCCTCCAAAATTAAGCCGTTTCCTGGGCATATCTGAATTTATAATGTAAGTAAATCTTTTCAAGTGAATCATAGTCATAAACGACTATTTCATAACTAAAGGAATCCGGTTCCTGAATTTCTGTGGTTAAGTTAATAGCATAATCAGGAGCTATTTTCTTATCAGCTACTTTTCTGTTAAGAACATTAGAAATTAATCCAATAACAAAATAAGCACCATCGTCGTCCGGAGTAACATCGGCGACATACGGTGCTAATTCAATATCGATATCGTAAAAGATTTCGTTTCTAGTTTTTGTTCTTTTAATTTTCTTCCAACCCAGATCTTCTATTCCTTTTTCCGGATTAATCAAGGTAGTATTACCATTTTCAATAACGACCTGATCCAGTTCATTAATGGATAATGTTACAAGTCCTCCCTGAACAGCTCGTTTATAATCTTCGTGAGAATAACCTCTAATTAATTTAACTGCTCCGGTTAATTCTTTATTAGTAATAGCTCTATTGGATGGATAAGAAGCGATCATTCCAGCAACTTGGCCCGCTAATTCGTATTCTTCGACTTTTTTATTATCGGCATCTATATAACCGGGTCCGACTAAAACAACATTTCGGTTATTGTAGCTGGCAGCTTCTTTTAACAGTTCACTTAAAGTAGTTCTTGAATCTGTCCCTAAGGTTAAAATGACATAGCGACCGTTTTCGTATAACTGATTAACATATTCAACTGCCATTTCTTTAACATCGCTTTCAACCGTATCAATGGCTAAAGTAGTAAAACGGTATTTTTCAAGAACCTCAAAAGCGTCACTATAACTTTGATTTGTAATAACAGGATTAGCTCCGCCAGAAAAACTTTGAGAAGCAGTTTCCTGAACTGTACTTGTAGTTAACTCTTCTTCCGGGTATCCGGTACCATTAATAAATTTTGAATCTTCTAGAGCTTGTTTTAAATTTTCAATTTCATTCTCATCTTCAGCTGTTACAAACTCTAATGATTCAACAACCTCTCCGTCTTCTAAAATACTCAAAAGCTTAATATCTTCATTTTTGAGATCCTGTTTAATCTGTAAATTAAGCTTTTTATCTCCCGGGTATTTAAGTTCTAACGGAATAGTAAATTCTTTATCTTCTTCTGCTTCAGCACAGGTATAAGTGCAGGATTTTAATACCTGAATCTTATCTTTGGTCAGACAAGCTTCAATTGTCATTTCTCCATTTATTGGAGCTCCTGGGTTATAAGTAATAATATGTTTTGTTCCATTGGATAATTCTGTATCATAGAATTTACCAGGTAAAAATCCTAAAATCCCAACTTGGCCTTTTACTCTAACTGAAGGCTTATATCCTTCAGGAACGTTTGAAAAAGTAACTGTAAGTTGATTTTTACTAAAGCTAAAAGTAGCATCAGCAGTTTCAACTGCAGTTCCTGCTTTTTCTGTTCCTTTAGTTAAATTAATTACTTTAACAGGAGCGGTAGCTTTAATTTTAGTAGTAGCTTTCTTAGCTCCTTCACCGCTTAATCTAATAGCGTATACTGATGGGATTAAATCCTCATTAGCAGCTCCAAGAAAAACTTTTTCAACTAATCCTGTGGTAAAGCCATTACCGAATTTTTCTTTTAACTCTTCTTTGGAATTGATAATTGTTACATCATCTACATCTCCCCAGTCTGACTGGAGAACAACTCCAACTCTTCTTTCTATTGAAGCTGGAGTTTCAGTATCATCCGTTGAAAAAGTACGATAAATACCTTTACGAACTTCAGGATTTCCTTTTTTATAAGTTAAAGACATCCTTTATCTCGCTCCCTTCGTTTTATTGGCATATGTTTCTACAATGCTAATAGCATCTTTTAAGGAAAATTCTTTTTTTCCTGTTTGTTTTAAAGCAGCTTTAATTAAATACGGTGAGTATTTATCTAATGCTCTGGCTTTAACTAGTTCTGCGATGGAATACAACATTTCCATTATTCATACCTTCCTGTAACTTCTATATTTTTAATTCTTTCTTCACTTCGGTTAACTGCATTTATTCCAAATTCACCTGTTAATTCATATTGACCATCAAGTAACTTACTGTGACCATACATTATTTGAAGATTAGTTCTATCATCTGTAATTAAAAACTGACCGCCATCTAACAGATTGATCTCACCGTCGATCATAGCCTGCTGCTCAATTTTTCCTAAAACCTGACGGGTTATTTTTGGATTCGTAGAAATTACATGAATAGCTCCATGTAACTGCATTATTCTCCATTTGTAAGTGTCTTTTCCTAAATTTCCCACATCCAGTGATCTAACATAGATAACCGGATATTCAGGTACAAAAATTTCAGGCAGCTCATCCCGATTAATAATTAACAGATCATTATCAATCGATTTAATATAATCTTCTATGGCTGGTATTGGATCCGGATTTAAATAAGTATATTGATCTGGAAATGCCCTGACCTGGTATTCTAGGCGGATTCCGTTTTGAACTGGTTCATTTTCTCCATCAATCATAAATGGCTCGGAAGAAATCCAGGTGCAACAAAAAACCCCTCGTAACGTATTGAAAAAAACGTCCGAGAGGCTGTTATTAATTTCTTTTTCTATATTTTCCGGCTGAATTTCCAGATTATCTAAACTGTGAATATAAAGTATTAAGGATCCTGCTTCGATTTGATCTGTATCATTAGCCCACTGAGTATAAAAGACTATTCTTGGATACTGGATTTTATGTTTCCAGCCCTCCGCATTGTCCGGAGGATAATTAATATTAAAAATAGCAGGAATACTTTTATTATCCTGATCTGATAATTGCCAGCGAGTTAAAAGCGAAGTTATATTTTCACAGCTAAGCAGATAGCTGTATAAAGCTTCTTCAAATGATTCAAACATTGTACGGTCTCTTTAAATTCTTTAAAACTATTTCATGAGCATCCTGACCTGCTTTTTCCTTATAAGGCCTAGGCTCCATTTTAGGGTACCTTCATCAATCCAGGCATAGTTATAACCGGGAGAAACTCCGTCAGTAGCGAGATTCGAATAAGCATAGCTCTTAATCTTAGTAACACCGCCGCCTTCATCAGTAATTTTATTTTTGGCTTTAAAAGAGTTTCTTAAGGCGCCGGTATCAACCGCCGGTGGCTCTCCTGGAGCTGATGCAATATGATTCCCATATCTTATTCCACTTCTGGAACCTTTTAAAACATCCTGAGTTTTTTTAACGATCTGTTGTCCAGCTCCCTGGGCTCTTCTGATAACTTCTTTTTTTAATTTTTTATTTCGAGTAGAAACAATAGTATCTATTGTATTTCTAGCATCAGAAATATGAACTCGGTATTTACTCATTATTTCTTCCGGCAGCTTCTTTTTCTTCCGTCATAATACAGAATACAAGTCCGACTTCCCCAGGGTCCCTTATATCGTGAACATAAAACTTACGGTTACCTAAAACCAGACAATCACCTGCCATTACCGGAACTCTATGAAATACGATAACCTCGTGAGTTACTGTATGGCCCAACTGTTGATAATGTACCTGGGCTGACTGTTTAGCTCTGGATATTGTTCCTTCAAAAGTACAGACAGGATGATCAAAATCGTAATCCTGTAGGGGCTTACCGCTTTTAGTAAGCATTGTTTTTTGACGATAGCATTTATAAACTTTCTGCGCTTGTCCTGGTCTAAAACGAAGAAACCTTTTATAATCAAGCATCAAATTTCCTCGGATTTTCTAACATTCCGTAATAGAAATAATGACCGCCTTTTCCAGTAACGCCGATTAAACTATCATCAACCGAGGGAACTTCAGTTCCTTTTTCAAGCTCATCTAATAGTTTTTTAAAGCGGTTATAACGATCTGAAAGCTTAACAGATAAGCCATCAATCGTATAATCCACTTCATAAAGAAATAAAAAAAGAATCTGTTTTAAAATAGCTATTTTAGCTGCTTTCCAAGAACTAGAATCCTCAATAATAGCCTGATATTCTTCATCGGATAGAAAGGAGCAATCTACATCGCCATCAACATAGATGTCTCCGATCTCAAAGCGCATCTGATTAAAACTCTTATCCCTTATTTTCTTTGGATTATAGGAATAAGTACCAGGTCTTCTCCTTCTAAAATCTATTCCGGTTTCAGGAGTGTAATTCGATTCAACTTTTTCAGTATTTTGAGGGTAATCTAATTCAAAGTCTTCTGGTGGTTTAATTTGAGTATCCGGAGAAAATTCTAATTCAGTTTCTGTTTGATCATCCGTTTTGGATATCATCTGAGCTGTCTTTAATGGCATTAATAAGCTCCTTAACTGTTAAACCATCAGTAGCTATTTGATTTTCCTGGGCTATTTTAATTAATTCTTCCTTCTTTAAACTTGATAGCTTTTCAGGTGAATATATCTTTTTTATGATTCTTTCTTTTTTTATTCCTGCAGTTGAAGTTTTTTGAGATCCTGATTGCTCTGATCCCTCTGTAGTTTCAGCAATTAAACCATAAGTAATCAGATCTTTAACACGGGTCGGATTTATTACTTCTTCGGGAATAACCTGACCAACAAGGTAGGTCTGATCCCCAAAGCGGATAGGTTTTTTTGCTTTTAACATTTTTAAACTACGTCTTTCATGAATACGCCCATATCATCACAAACTTTTCTCATATCAAAAGCTGTTAGAGCTTCTAAATATTCAGCGTGATCTGCTGGATTAGGGCTGTTAAATTGTTGAATATTAACAGGTCTATTATTACCTGTTGGATCCCATGAGAATATATAACCGGCTGAAGGTTCATCAATTGACGGAGTAGGTGATACATAAGCCAGTAAAATAGCTTTAGGATCACAAATAAACTGCATATTTTCATCCAGTCCTTCTTCACCGGTATTAATAGTTGAACCAATTTGAAAAACTCGGTCCATACCAAAAAGACTAGCTAAAACATTTTCAGTTACTACTGCAGGATTAGCTGTTGAGCCACCATATTGAACTCTTGCCAAAATATCCGGGTGATTAATTAAAGCATCAAAAGCATCCATACCACAGAGCATTACATTAAAGCGTCTGCGTGTTTTTCTTAATTGGGCATTGTTTAAGGCTCTAAACATTTTAATCGGTTCTGAATTAGCATCTGTTAATTTGGTAAAAGTTTTAGCTCCTTCAAAATCATCACTAGTGCTACCGGTTAACTGATTTGTCCAGGCACCATCATGGAAGAAGTTTTGGGCAAACAGGGAATCCAGATGAAGTAAAATTTGTTCAGAGGCAGCTTTAGTCATTCCAATTCTTGGATCCGCAGCTCCAGGCAGGCCAATACGACTATTATTAACCTGTTGGATCTGATCAATTCCCATAATTAACTGATCAACCTGAACGCTGTAATGGCCTTCATCCGTTGAAAGAACAGCCGGATTAACATGACCAAATTCAGGTTTTCTTTTCATATTGTCTCTGGCAAGATCGGCACGATTAAAAATTCTGTATTTTCCATCTGATGTTTGTACTGGAACAATTGGAAAAACAGAAGGTGCTACATAATCCTCCGGTTTTTGAAAAGATGCAATTGAAATGTTTGTTAACCACTGATGTGGTCTGAATCCACCAGTAGCTAAAGACTTTTGATAGGTTTGTTTTCCTACATTTGTTCTATATTCCATTTATCTCTCCTTTATGATCCTATAACTCCACTTTTAGTGATCTGAACTCTGAAAAGTGCGTTTTCTTTAGTTGCTGGAGTTACTGCCATTCCTACAGCAAAACCGGAGGTAGCTTTAACTAATCGACCTTGATTATCCGTTGCAACATAATCACCAACTTTAATTTCACCGCCGGCTACAGCGACTCCAATATCTTTAATCTGTACAGATACTTCTTCGTTTTCCTTTACCGGTTTAATTCCCTGAAGAATAACAATACCGGCTACAGCTTCATTTTCAGTATCACAGACTTTGATTTTTCCATTTTCATCAAACTTTACAGCTTTACCACGGGCATCTTCAATTTCTTCAGCTGCTACGGCTGCAATCGTTGATGATTCATTTATGGTACTTCCATAAGTAACTAATCTACTCATATTAACCTCTGTAATTTCTATCGTATTCTGCTAAAAGTTCAGGATGATCTATAGCGATTTTTTCAAAAGCTGCAAATGGATCTTCCCCTCTATCGGTATAGCTCTTTAAGATATTTTCAAAATTAGAAGAATTTTCATAACTTTGTGAGCTGCCGTATTCTTTAAAGATTCCGGTTTCTTCCTGAATTTTTAAGCTTTTATTTAATACAGCTATATATTCATCATAAAGTTCCTGCCCGGACTGTTTGAAGCTATAGAGCTTTTTAGCTAATTGAGCTGGATCTTCGCCAAGTGGCTGATAAATTTGAGCTTCTTTTTCTAATTCTTTAAGCTCTAAGCGTTTAGTCAATTCGTCATTTTTCTTTTGAATTGAATCGATTTGTGCTTTAAAGCCTTTAATTATTTCATCAGCTTGCTGACGAGCTTTTTCAACATCTTCATTTTCTGCAGTTTCTTCAGAAACAACTTCAGTAACTTCTTCTGTTTCAGTTTCTGGTTCAACCGCTTCTATTACTTCCGGAGTTTCTTCAACTTCCGGTTCTTCGGTTTTTTCAAGTGATAGCTTTTTATTTAAGTCAATAACGCTTTGAATAAAACTCTTTTGAGTTAATTCATCTTTTTGGCTATCACTTAATTCAGGGCTGTTGCATATTTCCATAATGCTTTTAGTCAGGATACTTGCAACTTCCTGAACATCTAAATTATCACTCATGGTACTATCCTTTCTTTTGATAATTTCGATATTAGCTTCCTGATTAGCTCCTGCTTCGACTAAATCCACAGAAGTAATCTCTAAATTTGATAAAGAATTTGGCATAACCACTCCTTTTAAACAATAAAAAAAGCCCCAAAACTAACGTCTTGAAGCAAACAATAAATAAATCTTTTTTCGGGAAAGATTTTTAAATTAAATCATTATAAACGTATTTTTTATCCTGTTTTTCAACCGGGGTTCTTTCTCCGGAACCTTCAATTGAAAACATCATGTAATTGCCTTTTTTAACTTTATCCCAGGTATTAGGATCCTCAATATGAAAGCCGATAAACCAGCCTTCATGAACTAAACCTTCTGGAATCCCCAAAGCTTTTTGTTTTTCCTTTGTAAATACAATTGATTCAACCAGACGGCCTTTTTTTCTTAAATTAGGATTGTGTTCTTCACCGGTATTTCTGAAATTTAAAACAAAATTATAAGCTGCTTTTTCCAGCTCTTCCGGTTCGATCATGTCTCCCTGGTAATCTATTAAAGTCCGGCCATCTTTAGTTTTAGCGACAGAGGCCCAACCAAATACCAGATGGGATTCTTCATCTTTTTTTACGATTTCAAAGTTTTTCTTAATTTCCATTAGCTAAATCCTCAATATAATTAATTTTTAGTGCTAAAAATCGCCATAATAAAGGTTTTGAAACAACATAATCGGGATTATATTTTTCATTTTTTTCACTGGTTTTGTTAAGTAAATTGTTTTTATTATTCATAATTAGTTATTCAAATATTGTAATACAGTTAAAGCTAGTATTATTCTAAAAACCTGGAAGGTAATTATCAGTCTCATTACCGCATTAAAACCGCTTGAATCTTTATTTGCGATATCTTTAATATCAGAATATAAAAGACAACAGAAAATAATGAGTAATATATAAGTAAAACAATAATATAAAAAACCGGAATCCATATTATTACCTAATAAATTCCAAGCTCAAAGAGCTCTCTATCAATATACTGAATAACGCACCGGCAGGCTGTATGAGCTCCGCTGAGTCCATCAAAAACCCGACCGTCTTCAGTTTGAAATGATTCATTATAACCAACTACCTGACCGTCCAGCTCCTTACAGATATCACAGACCCTGCTATCTTCTGAACTCGACCAGATTTTAACTACGTCATTAAAGATTCCCTGTGAAATACCATCTCCAATTGCTTGATACTCTGTCTGACGATAATTATTTAAAATACTGTCCTGAGCTAAAACTTTTGATCGCTCCTTGTATTTTCTTTCTATATATCGATTCGTATTCTTTCTGGCATTAGCTTTAGTATTACCACTTTCGATTTGACCAGCATAATAATTAAGACAGGATTTTAGAGCTACCGAATGAAGCCCGGCACCTCTTTTAATTACCTGGGAAATTTCATTCTTTGGCAGGCTGTCAATTCTAACGTTTGAGTTGGTATATTTAACCGCTTCCTTAATAGCTTTTTCCTGAGTCTGATAAAGCTGATCACTAAAGCCGTCTGCAACCGCCTGATTAAATTCAGGTTTTCCATATTCTTCAATGGAAAAATCCGGGAATCTCTTTTTTAAGTCCTGATAAATCTTATCGGCAGCAGATGAAGTAAGCTCCGGCATATTGGAATTACAAAAGTCACTAATTACTTTTCTTACTTTTTCCAGAGCTCCAGGGGATAATTGTCCTGTTATTAGAGCCTGTTGAATTTCATCAACGCTAAGTTGCTTTTGGATTTTATCTAAAAGGAGCCGATACTTTTTCTGAAAAGTATTTTTCCATTTTTGAAAGAATCCATTAATAGCGGTTTCCAGATTGATTGTTCTGGCTTTCCGAATAGTTTTCTTCCTGACCTGGATCATTTTCAACTCCCTCATTATCCGGTTCTACATTGGTCTGTTCTTCTCTATAAAACTCATCCTGATCAATTAAATCCGGTAAATCAGCTTCCTGTCTTAAGTAACGTTCCAATTCGTTGTCACAAGATAGAGCACCACATCCTACCAGTCCATTAATATAGCCGGCTAATTCATTTAAGTCTCGTTTTTCTATTTTTGAATGAGACATTTTAGGATAATCTGTAATTCCTTTAAAATGATCTCCGTTAATATTAATTAAAGCTGGAATAGCCTGATTATTAATAACTTCAGTAATAATATCCAGGTAACTGGAGATTGCTAAAAAGAAAGTATTTGTTTTATTTTGTGACAGGGCATAGGAACCGGCTCCGTCATGTCCTAAGGTAATAAAATCGGCCAGGACAGTTTCAGCGATTTTTTTATCATAACGCTCAATAATAGCTCCAACGTCAAACTGTCTATTACCACTACTAGCTAAAAGTTCTATTTCCCAGCCATTTGGAAGTAAAACTCCCTCTAACTCATCCCGTCTTAAATTGGAAATAATAGCCTGCGCCCATTGTCTTTTAGCGACCATTTCCGGATCATCTTCATTAAAAATATCGCTGTTTTCATCCGGTTTTAAAATAGGCAGCCCTGCTAAATCCCTTTCAACTCCAATTCCTTCGATAACCTGAAAGCGTGATTTAAAATAATAACTTCGATAGCTGGAACGAAGTATTGACTGTCCTTCCGGATTTTCTTTTTGACTCCGAGTTTTAAAGTGAAGACATTTCTTAATTGGTATGGTTCTGATTTCACTATTCGGTGGAACCATTTGAGTAAAGGCCACCAGATCATCATGATCGTTATAATTCCATTTATATAAAGTATCCTGAGCTCTGGTAGCAAACTTGGCCCAGCCGATTAAGCCGTCTGTATATTTTGACGAGCTGCATTTATCATCATTAACTCCGTTTCTTCGTTTATAACAGATCTCGTGAATACTCCAGCCAAAAGTAAGAAAGGATAAAATCTCTGTTAAAGTGGAATCCCAACCGGGGTTTAAATCGGTAAAGCATTCTTCAACAAATTCCTTAGCTTCAATATCGATCGGATCCTTTGAGGCTGATTCAATATAAAACTCGGATTGTTTTACCAGCATCTCAATAGCAAAAAGAATAGCACCGATTATTTCGTCATTAACGGACATCTCCTTATAGACTTCGATAGCCCGATGTCCTTTTAATTTCGGCTCAAATTCTTCAAAGAAAACCCCGTCATATTTTCGCTGTCCGACTTTTCCGAGTTCTTTGAAGATATCAAAGTTACTTAGTTGTTCATCTGAAAGGCTATTAGTAATTCCATCAAACATAAATAACCTCTATATAAAAATTCAAAAAGGGTATAAAAGTAAAAGCTCCCCGGATTACTCCGAGGAGAAAACTTATAAGGAACCCAAATTAAACTGTTTTTCTAGTATAAAGCGTTCCAGTAACTATCTCTATTCATAACACCTCCTGATTTTGGAACATGGGAGGTGTTCATGGATTCTATTTCATTAAAAGCATTACTGGATGCGTCCACCATATCCTTTAAAAAGCTTTCCGGGAAAGCGTCCATCTGATCTAAATATTCCTTATTCCAATCAGCTAAAAGGATATCGACATTTCCTGCCTGCCACTGCGCTGCAAATCCTTCAGCTCTTGTTTCTTTGTCCCCGGATTCCTGGACAGCAACGACATTAAATCCTGCTAAAAGCTTTATGTACTGTTCGGCCTGATCTTTTCCGGCCTGTGCGGGATCTTTAGTTACTCGCACTCGTACATTCTTATATGTATGCTTATCTATCTTGGCAGTATTTAAAACGGTCTTTCTAACATTTTCAGCGGAGAGTGCTTTATTAATAACATCAACTACGATATAGCGACCGTTACTGGTTTTAGCTAAAAGAACGCCGGCAGTTTTAGCGTGCCTGCCCTGCTCCTTAGCTTTCTTTTTATCTTCAGTGGCTGCAAGGTCCCAGGCTCTGACATAGCGAACTATGTTAGAGGGCAGAACCTCAATAATATTGGCCTTGGCTCTCGGAAATACCTCACCGGCTGAAGGAACAATTTTCCAGTTACCGTTTAAGAGTCTTTCTTTATTAACATTGTCCATGGCTAAGAGGTTTGCAATATAGCCGGGGTCGTTTTCCATTAAAATCTTGTTATCTGATAATTTGGAAGCAATAAAGGTTACCGTTTTAGGAAGCAGGGTACTTGCTTCAGCTCCTAAGGAATCCCTGAATTCATTAAATTGTTCAATCGTATCAAACCAGTAAATAATATCGTTATAACGGGCCATATACCGGATAACACCACTTCGCTCCGGAATAGGATATCCGGTTTCAGGATCAATCCACCATTTAATAAAATCCGCTACCCAACTGTCTGCCTCCGGATTGGTAGTCGCTCTGACATAGGGCTTAATACCGCTTTTAGCAGAACGATTTCGGGAAAGCATATAAAAGAACTGCGATTCAGTAAAGTGAGTTAATTCATCAAAGCATAGTAGCGTAATCTGGGATCCCTGCCAGCCATATTTATCATCCTCATAATTTAAATGGCCAAAAGCAACCTTAGCTCCACTCGGAAAAGTCCAGGTATAGCGTGGAGTTATCTTGGGCTCTGCATTAAGCAGGGGATAAATCTCCTTACTGGTATCCCAGAGACCACCAACCGCTGAAATCTGCGTACTTTCACGTCTAAAGATTAAAGCGCTAAAGTCTTTATTATTGATATGTCTTAATGGTTCTAGAAGTAAGGCGTAAGTTTTACCACCTCCGGCAGCACCGCCATAAATACAGATATCAGCCGAAGATGATAAAAACTTTTCCTGCGGTCCAGGCTGAGGTTTAAGTATTGTTTTCTCCATCGTCCCTACCGTTATCCGGTAAGAATATCTGGATTCTGGGCTCTCCTGAAACTTCGGCATTCATTTCAACTTTGTTACTTGGATTTTCACCAATTGTGTCTCGAATAAAAGTAGCTGCTTTAACATTACCATTCATAGCTGCTACAATGTTTCGATACATTATAGCCATAACGTTGGAAAGCTCTTCATCCTCAATCCCCTGATTCTTTAATTCCTGGATAACCTGTTTATCCTTAACTTCGAGGCTTAAAAGAATTTCCCCAGCCTCTTTCATGGATTTTCTCCGTCTATTATTTTCAGCAGCTTTTAAGCCACCTTTACGACCACGCCTTACTGCTTCTTCATGAGATAATGTTTTCGGTAAATTATCAGCATTAGCCATTCTTATAAACCTCCTTCCGGTTAAATAAATTCTGGTATAAAAAAAGCACCCTGTTTTAGAGCGCTGTTAAGTCAAAAAACAAATAAGGACTCCGGCTTAACGAGCCCTTATTTATTACGAAAAATTATTAAAATCGACCCTATTTGCAACACGTTTGCAACAAACAGGGCTATAGGAGTTATTATATGGCGGATTATTAAGTCATTAGCGATCTTAATTAAACCCGAACCTTAATAAAAGAGTATTATGTAGACAATTTAAGTAATCTAATTTCCCTTTTTTCTCTGCTATAATCCTCTTAAAACAATGAAAGGATTAGCAAAATGTGTGATTTAGAAATTGAAAAAATCTGCCCAAAAACTGATGAAGAAGTAACAATCATAGTTTATGGAAGACAAAATGCAGGAATGAGAGGTCCTAAAACTCACAGTGCCGATTGCATGTCTAAACATTTAACCGATCTTAAAGGAACTTACTGCAGCGATCACTGCTCGGTTTTAGAAGAACTTACTCATTTTCAACTCTAAAAGACTTTTTGTTTTTCTGGCGGCGGTAATAGGAATCGAACCTATATTCCAGGAATCAAAATCCTGTGTCCTACCGTTGAACGATACCGCTATAAAATTGGCATAGGAATAAGGATTTGAACCTTAATTGACGATGTTGGAGACCGTAGTTCTACCAGTTGAACTATTCCTATAAATGGTACCCGCACTCAGATTTGAACTGAGGACTCCTTGCTTAAAAGGCAAGTGTTCTACCAGACTGAACTATGCGAGTATGATGGCTCCGGCGGCAGGGCTCGAACCTGCGCTATCATGATTAACAGTCATGCGTTTTACCAGCTAGATTACACCGGAATAAAATGGCGGTAGAGGTAGGATTCGAACCCACGTGAGCGTTAACTCTGAGATGTTTTCAAGACACCCACCTTATGACCACTTGGCTACTCTACCGGAATAAATAGACAGAACAAAAGAAAATACCAAAGACAATAACAATTAAAATCCAACAGCTAATCAGAAGAATAACGTAGGCTACTTCAAAAAGAAAATCATTATAATCCCTTATTTTGACAGCATAGATTAAGTCCTTAATTCCATCTAAACAAATAAAAGTTGATGCAAGAACTCCGCCGATCCAAAACAGAAATATCAATAAAAATATAATAATCTTAATTATCATTTTAAAAATGCTCAGCTTAGCTAGTCCCAGGTTTTAGGGGTAGCCGTTTGCTGAGCTTATATTTTAATTCCTAAAATCCTTAATTTGATATTAATACCAACCAAAATCCGCTTTATACTGGCAGGAAAGATTAAGATGTTGAAACTCTGATTTCGGACTTTCCTTAATTCGTTCCAGTATTAACTTCTTATTCAACGGAGATGTCAGTTTGACTAACGCTTTGTCCTGGTTAAATTCGAAACTCGAAACAGGAATTGACCTTGCTCCGTTATTGATATAAGCGAGATAGCGAATAAAGATATTCGATCTCAAACCTAATGGAATATGACAAATACTGAGTGAATCGTATAATCCATAGCTCCGGTTATTAATTCTAATTTCACAGTTACTGATTAACATTTAATTTATTCTAGAAAATAAGACAGTCGGAATTGAACCGGCATCTTTCGATTAATAGTCGTCTGTTTTCCCAATTAAACTATGCCTCTAATTTGGATATATGAAGAATCGAACTTCAGATCACTTAGCTTGTACTTCGCTTTTGTGTCTACTTCCCCGTATCTCTAGAAAATCCGTGAAGTGATATCCATATACGGAATCTAAGAAACCTTAGGAGCAAATCAGTTTGACGTGATCCCCTCGGTCAGAATCCCGTTCCGTTTTAATGAATAGGTATTCCTATCCAGTTATAACCTAAAGAAATGGTGATGCCAGAGGGATTCGAACCCCCGAATGCCAGTTAGAAAGACTGGTGTCTTAAGCCACTTGACTATAGCACCAAAACCAGAGGAACTTAATCCTCCGGCAACCTGATAGGTTCATGAAAAAGGATTGGATTAACTACAGGAGATTTATATGTAGACTAATCCACGTTACCATTTTACCGCTACTTTAAACGCCGTTTAGGTAAACGAGTAGCCGATAAGATGACAAAAACATGACAAAGTTAAGCCATTTCGGGGTATATATTAAAACGCTTGAGAGTTGAGCCCAGCATTCGCTGTATGGTTCGTATGGAATAATCCATTAGAGAGGCAATCTCTTTTAATTTGTAATCCTTTTTATACCGTAATTCAAAAACCTTTCTTTCATCCTTAGTCATCAGATCGATTAGTTCATCAACCAAATTAATATCTGCCTGGGCTTGTTCTTTTTTCTCCTGCCAGTATTCGATATTGGTATCCTCCATAATCTTTATAGCCGTTCTCGCTGTTGAATCCGAGTTACCGGAAGGCTTAACGGGAGCTAAAGAAAGCTGGGTGATCTTACTAGGCATGTGAATACTTTTTCTTAAAGCTATTTCCCGATTACAAATAACAATCGTTTCTTTATTCTTTCTGTAATTTTCAAAGATCTCAGCAGGAATCATTGTATGCTCTCATTCTAATCTCCTTATTTTCTTTTTCCTTTTTCAGTTTAAAATCTAACGGTGGCAAACAAGCCCGTCATCGTATTTGGCAATAATGCTGATAGAATCCGTTTCTTCGTCAATAATCTCGGGCTTTAAATCTTTTAGAACCTCTTCAGATTCGCAGTTCTTTAAGATAAAATCCAGAGCTGCCGAGTTTGTTTCAAAGCGCTTCGGCTTTCTGGTTGCCGGATCCAACAGATAAGCAAAGCCGTCCTCTCCAGGAACATTTTTAACTCTAACTACAAACATATTCTCTTCCTTTCACGCAATAAGATATTGCACAATTTTAAATTAACAGTTTTACGAATAAAAGAAAAAACGTTTAAATAAATGAATAAAGTTTCAGATATAAGCCAATCATATTAACAATTTAAAACTGATCAATAGTGACAAAGTTATGAGAGATTAAAAGCATTATTAGCTCGTATAATGGGGGTTATCTACCTTTATGAGTATCACTTAACGAAACAATCAACACTTCTCAATTTAAAAATGATGTTATAACCTTTAATATCTAAGCTATTAATATTTCTAAACGTAATAAACGATCATTTAAACATTAATATAATATTAGCACAGATATTAAAAGAATCTCAGATCATTAAGTAATTATTGTCTCAAACGGTCGTGCTAGTCTCGTGCTTACTCCTTTGGTATCCCGAAGTTATTTAGCCCGCTCTTAATCTCTCTAAAACTTACTTCATCAAACCTGAAAGCTTAATTCTAATGTTACGTGCCTGTCTGCTATACTCCTGATAATTCTCCGTAGAGATTAAAGCCTTCTTATTCATCTCTAAAGCCTTTTCCAGAAAGCAGTTCAGGGCATCATAGATAACTTTACATTCCGGGTTACTTAAAATTGGTACGGTTATTATTGTTCTGTCCATTCTATCTGGTTCCTTATAAATTTATTTAAAAACAAAAAGCAATTAACCGTTTGTAATTTTATTTATTTAAAAGAAAAAGCAATAAATCATTACTAGGTTCTTTTAAATTTTTACCAGGTTCCCGTATTTTCTTCTAGGTTAGCATCTTTAGACTCCTCCTTTTTGAGTTCCTTTATTTTCTTATCATGCTGTTCTACAGTATGAAACAGAATCGTAAGTAGCTCCAGATCACATAGATCCATCTCGTTTCTGTTCTTTAAAAATTCCAGAAACCTTTTCTAGGTTCTATCCCAAAGAAGATAAATCAAAAAAGATTCCAGGAAAAATAGAAGAATAATCTCTATTCCTACCTCTCCCAGATTCTTTATTACCGAAAAGCTCGCTATTCCTGCAGAAAACCCAAACAGGATACAGCTTAAATATTTAATTATTCTTCTTTTTAGTTTTTCTCTACTCATTCTGAAAATTCCTTTAGTTTTTCCTGCAAACTTTCTAGTAAGGTACTCTGGGCTCTGTCCTTACTCCTTAATGCTTTCATGACGACACTGTCCATTGTATCCTTGGCAATTAAATGCTTTATTACTACCGGCTCTCTCTGACCCTGTCTTAAAAGTCGGGCATTAGCCTGTTCATATAGTTCGAGATTCCAGGTCGGAGAGAACCAGATAATAATATGTCCTCCGTTTTGCATATTAAGTCCATAGCCGGCGGAAGCAGGGTGCGCCAACAGGACTTTAATTTCCTTATTGTTCCAGGCTCTGATATCTTCATCACTGTTTAAAACTCTAGCTTCTGGAACTGCTTTTAATATCTGGTCTTTTTCATGTTTGAAATTGTAAAAGACTAAAACCGAATCATTCTCACAGTCTTTTAGAATTTCCTTAAAGACCTCTATTTTTCGATTATGGATTATATGGGTAGCTCCATTTTCATCATAAACGCAGCCGGAGGCAATCTGCAGTAACTTGTTAGTAACAACGGCAGCACTGGAAGCGACAATCTCTCCTTCCGGAAGAGATAAAATCATATCCCGCTCCATTTTCCGGTACTGCTTTAATTCCTTAGCTGATAACTCAATTAAGACATTGCTTTCGATCTTTTCAGGAAGCTTTACATAGTCGCTCTCCTGAAGGGAGATACAGATATCTTTTATTTTGTCTCTAATTTTTTCTTCAGCTCCATCAACCAGTTTATAGGTTCTTGCATACTGTCCGAAATACCGGTCAACTTTAAAATACTTTTCACGATAAGCCGAGATAGTTTTTTCCAGTCGCTCTCCCCTGTCTATCAAATAAACCTGGGCCCATAGATCTTCAAAACCATTAGCCGCCGGTGTTCCGGTGAGTCCATATAAACGTTTGATATGCGGTAGCACGGATTTTAATTTTTTAAAACATTTGGCATTCCGGTTTTTAAATCTGGATAACTCGTCAATAATAACGGTATCCCAACGCCATTTGAAATTGTCTACCAGCCATGCCAGGTTTTCCCAGTTAATAATATAAATATGGGACGGGGTATTTACCGCTTTAACTCTCTGATTTTTATTTCCGAGAATTTTAACAATTTTTAAATGCTTTAAGTGTTCCCATTTTTTTGCTTCCTGAGTCCAGGTTGTTTCTGCTACGTATTTTGGGGCAATAATTAAAATTTCTTTAGCAGATTCTCTGTAATAAAGCATTTCGTTTAAAGCGGTCAAGGTGATAACAGTTTTTCCCAGTCCCATATTCAGAAATAAACCAAGCCTGGGCTCGGTAAGCATTCGGCTAATACAATATCTCTGATAGTCGTGGGGTTGAAATTTCATCGGGCTATATCATCAAGAATTTTTGGAACCTGAATAGGATCATTAAGAATATAATATTTCATCCCAAGTCCCAGTAATTTTCTCATTTCGTAAATCTGTATCTTGCGCATCTGGCCTTTGTTCTTTGGGGACTTTACCTCCACAAATCCAACCTTGCCATTTGGTAAAACAATTAATCTGTCAGGTACGCCGGCCCTTCCTGGACTGATAAATTTGTAAGCCTCGCCACCCTCTGACTTAACCATTTCCACGAGTAATTGTTCTAATTCTTTTTCAGTTAACATTCTTATTTTTTCTCTCTTTTGTGACAAAGTTCAAAAAATTCCATTTAGTATAAAATAACAAAATTTTTAAACGTATATAATTATAAATATAAGCTATTATTATATTTATTAATAGTATTTACTATATATTGATTTTTATTACTTTTACTAAAAAAGTTTGTCACATTGTCACAAATAGTTAATTTCTTCAGTATTTATCTAATTATTTTTAACTGACAAAGTCTAAAATAGCTTGTCACACTTTGTCACACTTTGTCACACTTAATCCTCCAACGGTGTGACAACTGTGACAAACTTTTTCTCTCAAAAAATGGACTTTGTCAGTGGCATTTATAAAACAGATCGCTGATAAAAAATCCTCGCTGTTGGCCGTATAGAGCTCCGTAACGAGTACGCTTTTCATCTCTTTCCAGGCCTTCCAGATTTTCAAGAATCCGGTTTATTTCCATTGAGATTCGTTTATCCATTCGGCCCTCTCTAAAATCAAAGAGCTCCAGCCCGATTTCTGATGCGCAGATTTTTTTCCTATTCTCCAGTTCGACCTCAAGGCCTGTCAGAGGATCCTTAAAGCGTTCATTTTCCGGCTGCATCCAGAAGAGTCTTCTGTCTTCGAGCGAGTAATTATCCCAGTCCGGTGGAACCTTCTTCTTTAGGAATTCAACAATCATTCCCTCTCTCGGATCACTCTCAATTCGGGTTCCCCGAGCTTCCTCTGCTATGGCATAAGCCTCTTTTGAGAGCGTCAGGGTCTCCCCAAATACCGGCATATAAAGCCAGGCATTATAAGCTTCCGCCCAGATCTGATCAATCTCATACTGGGTTAAATCAGTAAAGATGCTTTTAGTCGCTTCCTGCTTTCCGAGCTGAATTGGATTGTAACGTCTGTTATTCCGGTCTCTCAGGAAAGTAGCATTGTTAGTGGTTCCGGCGATAACGCACTGGCGACCTCTAATGGAAGTTCTTTTACCATAGG
>CANQNI010000002.1 GCA_947625175.1 uncultured Eubacteriaceae bacterium
TCAAGACACAAATATTGAAGTTGCTTTTGTAGCTACAAACAGTATAACTCAAGGTGATCAAGTAGAACCCATATGGAGAAATCTTGTAGAAAGATTTCATATTGTTATAAATTTTGCCTATACAACTTTTATTTGGAATAATGAAAGTAAAGATAAAGCACATGTTAATGTAGTAATTATTGGTTTTTCAACAGAATCAAATGAACGAAATAATAAGGTAATATATTCCACTAATTCTTCTAAAAGAGTGAACAATATAAATCATTATTTATTAAATGCACCTAATATTTTGATTTCATCTAGAAGAAAACCTATTTCAAAAGAAGCTCCTGAAATAGTAGGTGGAAATAGACCCGCAGATGGTGGCAATCTTATTATTGAAGCAAGTGATTTAGAGGATTTTATAAAAAAAGATCCAAAATCAAAGAAGTTTATAAAGAGATTAGTAGGATCAGTTGAATTTCTTCATAATAAACCACGTTTTTGTTTATGGCTAGTTGATGCGACTCCAAGTGAAATTAATCAAATGCCAGAAGTTAAAAAAAGGATTCAGTTATGTAAAGAATTTCGTTTAAATAGTACTAAAATTGGAACTCAAAAAAGTGCTCAAACTCCACATTTGTTTCAGGAAATAAGAAACTATAAAAATGCTTTACTTATTCCAAATGTTACATCTGAAAAAAGACGTTATATTCCCATAGATTATATTGATAGTGAAACTATTTCAACAAATAGGAATTTTCTTATCTCTGATTGTCCTTTATATGTTTTCGGGATTCTCACTTCAAATGTTCATAACGCTTGGATGAGAGCAGTAGCTGGTAGATTAGAAATGAGGTATAGCTATTCAAAAGGAATTGTTTATAATAATTTTCCATGGCCGAATCTTAATGATAAACAAAAGCAATTATTAGAAAAAACAGCTCAAAATATTTTAGATGTCCGTTCCAAATATCCGGAGAATAGTTTATCCGACTTATATGATGAATTACTCATGCCACTAGATTTAAGAAAAGCTCATCAAATCAATGATAGAGCTGTAATGGAAGCTTATGGTTGGGATTGGAGAAACATGAGTGAAGAAGACTGCGTGGAAGAACTTATGAAACTTTATCAAAAATTGACTTCGGAATAAAATAAGAGTTTTTGACAGATAGGGGAGAAGTAAGTAATATTTTCCAGAATAAACAAAAAATTTTAGGCATAAAAAACTCCTGTTAAACAGAGGTTAGTAAAATCTATTCTAGTAGCATTTAAACTTAGCATCTTTCTGGGTCTAACCGTGATCTGGAAGTGTATTATATTCTTCCTCGTCTGTTGTGAGTAAGTGCATTTTTAGCTCTTCATTATAGAGTCGATAAATATTTTTATCTCCACCTGAATAAAAGACTGATTCACCGTCGTTATCAATTGTCCATGCTTTTGAGTCTAATAGTGTGTTTACTTCGTTATTATCGGATGTGTATAAGTGATTATTAGTGATCAATGAGTAGAGTCTATAAACCGGCTTTCCTGAATCTGGTGACTCCCATTTGACCTCTTCATTATCCCAGTCAGGTTGGCTGGACAAAGAAGCCACTTCAGCCGAGCTGGTGGTATGTAAGTATTCATCAGAAACTTTGTTATAGAGTCTTGTTACTTTCTGATAGTTACTTACAACAGTAATATTGCAGTTATTTGACGGACTTAGGAAACCAAGTCTATCTTTTTTATAATTTACACATATTTATACACTTTATTCGTTAAACTATAAGTATCTACTTTTAGGAGTACAATTTATATTCTTAAGAAAATTAAGTTTTTTGCTATTATGAATTAATTTTGTAATACTATTAATGAAGATGAACAGCGAGTCGTCTCAAAGTTCCTTCTACATCGGCTTCTTCATTTTCCAGAGCATCTCTTACTTTATAGACAGATCCTTCTTTATAGCCTAACACGCCAATTCTATCCGGAATCTCGCTTGAATCAATCTGGTCTAGGACTGTATTCGGCGCAAAGAGCCAAAGATAATCTACATAATTTAAATAGTCTACATACTTAGTATCTCTTCTAAAGTCATCAACATCTACTTTAATCTCAATAGCATGAGTAGTTGCTTCTACGGGATTCCTTGAAGTTAAATTTTCACAAATCAATACATCTGCTTGTTTTCTTCCATGTTCTTCTCCTGTTACAGAAAAAGCAAACTCTTCAATTCCTCGATAATAATCTCGAATTCGATTGTCTTTTTTTCGTTCAAAGTTCGATCTTCCCCAACGCTTTTGCTTTTCGCCCAACCAACTCCAATGGTTACATATAGCACTTTTTAGTTCATCTGCCATAGCCGTATTTCGTTTAATTTTTTCTCTGTCTTCTCTATTATTACCTCCTTCTAATTCTTTTTCTCTTTTTTTCTGATAGCGGGCTCTTTTATAGAGTCGTACACTCTCATCTCTTGAAAGATTGCCAGTATTAGCCTTTTGAATAAGTTCATCTCTTCTTATTTTTAAGTCCTTTTCTTTATCTTGACTAATTCCTATTTCACATCTGACAGCTTTATCGATATTAGTTAAAGTCTGAGGCGGTATGTAATTTAACTCTTTATAATCAAGATTGTTACGATTCATAAAATCAGTTAAAACTTTTCCGGCTCTCTTAATAATAAAAGCCCGATCAACTGAGAGACCGTGTCGTTTATCAGCACAGTAGTTGTTTAACCAAGCGGTCATTGATTTAAATTGAGGTAAATATAACTCCCGTCTTTCGATTGCGTTAAATAGCTGATACAGAGCATACCAGTCCTGTTGTGCTTTAATCTGAATCTGGTTAATACTTTCTAAAATTTCTTCGTAACTCGCTTTATCTAAGTCAACTAAAAAACTCTGAGAAAAATAAAATTGTTTCCCAGAGTTTATTTTGTCTTTTAAAATTTCTTCACTCATTATATTCCCTTTTACTATTACGGAGTAATATTACTCTAACTTTTTATTTAAATTCTTTGATCATTTTTCTAAACACATAAAGGGTCGCTTTAGCGTCTTCTAGAGCGTTATGGTTTTCTTTTACTTTGATTCCATAATAATCTTTGGCAATATCAAGTGGCTGCCATTTATATTTTTGATAATAATCATTATATTCAGCGTATATGAATGTAAATGCCTTCATTACATCAAAATTCTGTCTTGGAAGCGTAGGTAACTAGTTACGAAATTCCATATTAAAGAGAAAATAGTTAATAATATAGAACTCGAATCTAATAACCATTTAGGAATCCGTCAATAACAGTTCCAACGTTCCGCCAAAACGTGTTCCAACACGGGCATCAAATCATTTCTCCGTAAATCCAAAGTCAAGCTTTAGATTTTACGGGGACTACAATGCTGAAGTTGCCGTATCAGCATCTATGTCTGCTTTCGGATTGTCATCTTCCAGAGGTTCACAGTACTATTTTCATTATTAAAAATAAAGATCTTACTGAAACTTAAAAGCCTCCAAAAGCTTATAATTTACAAAACTGAATCTTTAAATCCCATAAACCGACGTCCTATAACTAGTGCTGCACTAAAATGGACGTTGAGTTTTCTAAGTTTGGCATATTTTTCTAAACCTATTTTTGTTGTATAAGCAGGATTAACTTTAGAAAAACCCACTGCCTGTCTGCTGCAGGCTCTTTCGATTGTAGCAACAAACCTCGAATAATCAAAACTGTGAATCATTTTGTTGTATTTTTTGTTCTTGTTTTTCCTCTGCCGGGCTTTTTTCCTTTTAAAATCCAAATCTTCCACTACGACCGGTTTACCGGCTTTTAAAGCCTGAAGAGCTATTTTCTTACAAACATCCCTTATTTCAGCCAGAGCCCGGCCACCTGTTCCATGATGGTTTAGTTCTATTCTTTCTAAAGAAATAATATTCCCGCTGCTCTCTAGTTCAGCTACTGCAAGAAAACCGTCATTATAGTCAATTGCAATAACACCATTATCAGGATCGGTTCGTGGTTCGATCTCATCCGTATCGAAGATAATCTGAAGATACCAGTTTCCGTTTTCTCTCTTTTTAAAACGGTAAGTTATCGGACGTTTTCCTTCTTTCTTTGTTGCAGCAGTCAGATAAACTCTCAAAAGTTCTGCCCCGTAGCGGATTTTGATGCCGCCCGTTTCAATGAATTTCGGCTTCCCTTCTCTCCTGAACGGTAAATCCAAGAGAAGTTTTAATGAAAAGTTACCGTCTTCCTGAGGCGTCAGCTGCACTATCTGATTTCCACACTTTTCATCGATTCTTCCGATATAGAAGATATTATGGTCTAGAGCTAAATCGTGATCTTCTTTCCACTCATCAAAGTTAGAATAACCCGATTCTAAAAGATGAAACTGTGATGAAAACTTTTTCTTTCCGCCAAAAGTCGTAGGAACATGGCCGCTTTTGATCTGCTTATTTAGCTTATCCTGTTTGATTTTCATTCTGCCGAGCTTACATTTCCATTCATGGAGGGTTTTCTTCTTGTTTCTTAACTCCTCCATCAGTTCCGGTGTGATGACTTTGTTTCTGGCAAGTTCCTTTAAATTACTGACTCTTGATTGAACCGTTTCTATATCGTCTTCCAGGACTTTGATTTTCTGACAGAGTTCCTTTTCCTGTTCCTTCTTCAGTTCAACAAGTGCCTTGTGCCTGCCCCTTTCGCTGCGGACGATCGAATTGGCAGTTCTCGTTAGGATGTTGTAGTGTTTTTTGATATACTTGGTGTATTCGGGAAAGCTTTTGTATCTGATAAAAAAGCTTTCCGAATTAATGTCATCAAACACTCTACGACTGATTTTCTGGAATAATCTGACGTTATCGTCCAGATAGTCGTAGAGTGTTTCTGTTTTTGGAAGTAAAGCTTCAACTGTTATTTCCATGTTTTTTTCTCTTTTTCTCCTCTATGTTCTTTTCAGCGGTTTTTAACAATTTCTTTTGTTCTTCATAGCCCCGAAGCCTGTAGTATTTTCCTGTAAAAGAAGCTACCAGGCTCATAAAATCCTGCATCAACTCTTCTGTCAGGCTCTTATCATTTTCATCAAAGGCATAAATCACTTTTACGCCGTAGGAATCAAAGAGTTCTTCAAGATAACGGTTTCCAAAACGACTAAGTCTGTCCTTCTGGGTTACCCGGATTGTGTCGATCTTTCCTTCTTTAGCCAGTTTTATCAGACGGTTAAGACCCCTTCGGTTTTCATTTAAGCCACTTGCCCCATCCTTAATTTCATAGTCAGGCTCCCCATACCTGTCTCGAAGTCTTTCAAGCTGATTTTTAATTAACGTCTTATTGCCGTCGCTGCTTCTTGCATAATGGGCTGTCCCTTTTTCTTCTGGTGTTATCGGCTGTCCAATAATTCCGAGAATTTCCTCTTTGCTGTAAAGAGTTTGGCCACCCGGTGTTCTGAAAGCGGTTAATTTACCGGCATCTCTCCATCGTCTGACCGTTTGTGGAGTCACTCGAAGCATATGAGCTGCTTCTCCTACCGTTATTCGTTCTGAATATTCTATTTCTATAATACTATTATAAAATACTTCAGAATAATTGGCGATTACTTATTTAGTACAGTTTTTAACTACCCTAAACCCTTCTGCTAGCATAAATTTATCGTCAAAAGACTGTGAATTATAGCCAACAATTAAATCTGCTTTATCAAAAATGTGTTGAATTTTTTCCCATTTTTCAGAAATAAACTCTTTATCTGTTACATCCTCTGGTGTTATACCATTGATTTTTATTGCTTCCTGGTTCCACCTACAATCTCCCGGATTAAAATATTCATTTAAAAGAACGTCACCATGCTGATTTACCATCGCCACTTGAAGAATACCGCACATTCCAAGTTCTAATCCTGTTGTTTCAATATCGTAAACTACAATATTACTTTCAGGGTCTTCTAAAATCTGTTCAACTTTTTTAAAATCATTTGTAACATCACGACAGTAACCCGTATAATTAGAAATTTTCTGGTAAGCCTTCTCTAACTTTCTTTTTCCTTTACGCTTCTTATTTATCTCTTTTTTATTTTTCTGTCTCTCATTTTCATACTTCAGAAGTTCTTTTTTATTCATCGGGCGAGTTTCCTTATCAAGGTAATATGATGACTTAGTTGGATACCACTTACTATGTCTCATTACATTTTCAAGAGCTCCTTTTTTAGGAACACGTTTCATTTCCCATAATTGTCTTTTTGTATGATAACAAGCAGTCTCTGGCTTAACGGTATTGACTCTATTTCTTATAAATTCCTTCGGTACAAATTCAACACATTCTTCTTTTCGACATTTATTCTCTTTTCCAGTCATACATTCCGACTGATAAGGACAAAAATAACAAATGAGTCCATCATAAACTAATCGTCTTAATTCATTTATTTTAAGATTTTCTTTAAAAGTATTAATAACTACAATTTCACAATTATCTTCAGGTGGCTCTTTAATAGAAAAAGTTACTGTATTCTCTTTTTTATTTAAAAGGATGTATCTTTCTCCTTCTAAAGAATTGGCTACTTTTAAGTCAGAGTAGCCTACTTTTATCTTAAGATCACTATATTCCATTACCGCCTCTTTTACTATTACTTCGTAATAGTAAATATACCATAAAAATAAAAAATATTATATTTTTAATCTAAAAATTAAATGATTAAACTAATTATTTTGATTAAACATATATTTTTAACCATATTTTATTAATTTATTTATCTAGCTTTTTAGACAATTAGGCGATCCGCAATAATAAAGAGTTTAATTTTCGTTAAGTTGAATCTCAAATTAGACTTCCCAAGGTTGGAAATGAGGAAAATGTTCCTAGGCAGTTTTTAGACAATAAAGCTCACTAAATAAATTTTTATGTGATTTATGACTTTTCTTATACTTTTACCTACTAATATTATCAGAGAAAAGTCTTAAAAGTAGACATATTGAATATCACTCCACTCCCAGCTATTCAGTATAACTTTTACTTAAACTATCTCACCAAATCTCTTTCCAGAATGCCAGCGTCTTTTCAAAGGCATCGCTTTTGCTCTTCCAACATTGCTCCGGATATTTTCGCTCTACCTGAAACATCATCGTTGAACGGGACTTTAGTGGTACAAGTAAATGACTAGCATATTTATAGCTGACACCCTCATATGGATGGGTAAAATTCTTTTCTTTCAGTCGTTCCATAATTTTCTCTGCTGAGAACTCAGAAGGCCACATAGTATCATACTCCGGATATAACAACAGTACTGGACCACCGATATTCTCTATCTTAATCTGTACCTCTTCCAACGCATTTAATACTGCATCTTCATAACAGGAGCGTAGACAAATACTCCGTTCCCTGATACAGTCTCGTATAATAGTAGCTTTAGAGAATTTGAGTCTCGCCCAGGGTAGTTCCTTTCTCTGCCAACTAAAAGCAGAACACTCCAGTGCTTGAATCCCCCCTTTCTTCACGAAACCTTGACTACAGATGTTCGTCGGGCATACTGCTATTACACAGGAGATTATTTCTGACATCAGACTCCCAGCTAGTAAAGCTAACTCTGCTCCCATGGAAATTCCTCATAGGCCGACTTTTTCAAAACCATGCTCATGCAGCCATAGGACAGCTTTTTTTACTAATTCTACCGGGATTTTCTTAAACTCATCTGGAAGACCAGGTTCATTCCAATATGCTAGCGCAAGGACTGTTATGCCACGTTTAACATACTGTTCTGCAATCAACTTCGTAAGATTATAGATTCCATCGCTGCCACCGAGCATAATAACGGCTTTCCCTGGATATTCATCCCGCTTCGGTTCGTATAGTGTACCGATAAAATCATCCTTTTCTAATGTAAACTCCTTTTTTGGTGTTAGAGTCAATTGTGCCTGTGCTCGTCGTTCATTTGTTTTCATTAATGATTCCCTATTCTTTAAAATCGCATAATATTATTTAAATACTAGTATCCTTCTTGTTTTATTTGAATATGTTTTTTTGCAGAACACAAAAAATGATGTTTCCTCCGATTACTTAAGAAGAATCATCATTTTAATAAATATTAAGAAAATAAATATTTTCATAAGAATTCCTATGAAAATTTAGAAATATATCTATTTATTACAGAAAAAAATAGAAGAATTCCTATGAAAATTACTTTTTTCTATATTTTAAAAATTTAAATAGTAAATTTCATCTAGATTTTAATTCATCCAACCTATTCTAAACTTCTCGAATCGACTTTTTCTTTTTTTAACTAATTCTATTCTTTATCAGAAGTAAAATAACAGTAGATCTAAATACATCTGATTTGTCTTGGAATCTTTCATACTTCCAGCTTTATAAACAGCTACTTTTCCTCGTTAGAGCTTTCTGTATTTAGGATTATAAAAATGATAACAATTTGAAATAGCTTTCTTAATGGTATTCGAAAGATAGTTTTTATTTTTCTCCCATTTTTCCCTGGCCAGACCACTTTCCCACATAAATTTTTCTATTCTTTCAAAGTCTCCTGCACAAAAGAAGGCAAGAATTCCAGCTAATCCCATATCTGCTTCACTTTGAGAATTATATCTATCTTCCCACATACCAACGTCATAAAGTGCAATAAATTTCTCTCCCACTTTTGAATCTCTTATTTTTCCTAACAAATTAGAATCGCTAATTTTTTTTACTTCTGATAGAATGTCTTTATTGATCTCTTTCGGTTCTTGTTTTATTTCATTCTTCTTTAACATGAACATATTCAAGAACCTTTCTAATTTTTCTGTTACGTCCTTTATTTCATCAGTACTTCCTTCAATACGATTACCAGTTACTGTCGAATATCTTCCAGTATCAGATAAATAAACCTCAACTTTATTTTGGCTATTCTTTAAGTAATAACGATTAGTGTTTATCTTGAAATTTTCATCTACTTTTATTAAGACATGAATTCCATTTCCAGATGCCGAAACCTCAGCATAAGAATCAAAATAATTGATTATTTTTTAGCTGCAGGACTTAGTTTTCCGTCCATATAGCTATCGTCAATATCAATTAAGCTAATGCCATCTATAAATTGATGAAAACATGTTTAAACAACGATAACTATCCTAATCTTCTCTTTTGAAAACCGACATAATAGGTTAAAAATTAGAACACCTTTAATGGTGCCTTAAATAACACCTTATATTTGACCCTTTAAAAAGGCGGTGCTAAAATGAGAAAAAATTAGTTTGATAAATTAAAAAATGAAAGAAGAAAGAATCGTTACGTTACCACATCTAAAACCAAATAAAAGCAGAAAGAAGAAATTCGCTGTTTATTTAAATGATCAAGAATTACAATGGTTAAAAAAACTAACAGAAGAAACCAATTTTCCTTCTAGAAGTTCTTTTATGGCAGCTCTTCTTGATAGAGAAATTGAAATATATAAAAATATTAAAAGAGAGGCAGAGAAAAGAGAAAAGGATTAGTGTTTGCTGACGCTAATCCAGGAACTTAAAGCTCAATTTCTTTAAGTGATAAATTCTAAAACATTTGTAATTATATTTAACATATTTTTTCAAAAATTTCCTTACTCATTACTTATTAGAGCTTAACTCCTATTTCTTTTCAAAAGGAAGACGCAACCAATTCAAATGAATAAGGATCAAATTATTGAACAAATTTGTTCTCAACTTGACTTAGTTGAATTCGCTAGAGAACTTGGAATTAAAATTAAAAAATAGGTCAAGATTATCGAAGAGGGAGTAAATAAAAGAATATTTATTTTATGTTATAATTTGGTTGGCAAAAAAAATGGGTTCTTGCAGGAACCCGTTTATAACGATACTTTCATTGATGTTCTAGCAATACAACAATGAAGGAATCACAAAGTTGGAAGCTCAACTAAGTGACTAGCTAAGCCTATCGTTTAATGTGCACATTTGTACACATTATTTTATCAGTTTAGGCTGTTATATGCAAGGTAATAAAAGGCTTGTCAGTTGAGCTTCCAACTGACAAGCCTTTTGCCTTTTTAATTTGGTTATATAGTTGAGTGAAAACCAAAGGGGATATAGTCGCCCTCTTTGGAAGTAACTTGAAGACTGGCCGTCTTGCAAGCGGTTGAGGGGGGTTAGAGCCTGCTACTTACCTATTCCTCCAGACCGGTGCGACCGTCCTGTGGTTTTGTACGACCAGGGGGGTGCAGGGACTATGTGGATTCGGTTTGCCTTATGTATTAAGTCGGCAGGCTTTTTTATAAGGCAAAACGGCATAACGCAGTAACGGCAGACCTGGATGCGTCTGACCTGCATCGGAGCCTCTCAGGCTTCTAGCTGTACAACCAGCTACCTTCCCTCAAAAGTAATTATACACTATTTACTTTATTAAGAGGGGGGTAGCTCTTTAAACACGCTGGTTTAGTGCTACGCACATAAACCTACCCCTTAAACTCTTTTTATTAATAGTGTTTAAAGAGCTTAAGGGGTGTTTAACCTCCCTAGAATATATAAATATATATTCCTGAGAAACCGTGTATTTCTAGTGTTTAATATGTGTTTATTTAGTATATCCCGTAGGGATATACTGCGGCATTGTCTTAAAGAAAGGAAGCTATGAAGAAATCTAAAAATACATCTAATAGTTTTAAGAATGAAGATATTTTAATAAGTAATAGTGTATGTTGGGAAAATATTCCTAATGAATTAAAAAATAATGGTCTTTTTTGTTGCTATAAAGCTCAGAGAACAAAAGAAGGCCATTATAATAAAACGCCTTTTATTCCTGTCAATGGAAATCCAGCTGATGTTTCTGATCCCTCTACATTTAGATCTTATCAGGAAGCAAAAGACGATTTTAATTGGGAAGCTAACGGATATCATGGTGTTGGAGTACTCTTAACTAATAATATTGGTCTTATTGACATAGATGATTGCTATTTATTTGGTGACTTATCTCCTTTAGCTAAACACATCATAGAAAAAATGAATACCTATACGGAAATCTCTCCTTCTGGTTGTGGAATTCATATCCTCTTTAAAGTAAAAAATAACTTTAAAATTAGCACAAAAAAATATTACATAAAAAATCCAAATAATAATTTAGAGATATATCTTCCGGATACAGGACGTTATTCAACTATTACAGGACAGCATCTTGTTGGAACACCTAAACAAATTAAAATCAGAAGTGATGAAATTTTAGAAGTTTTTAATGAGTATATGCGTAGAAAATCTAGTAATTTCAAAATTAAAAAGCCACAAAAGGAAAACCCTGATTCCAAAGATAAGATAAAAAAAATGAGTGATAAGGAACTTTTAAGAAGAATTAGAGTATCAAAATCAGGAGAAAAGTTTATAGACGTTTATGATTTTGGAAACTGGAGAAAACATTTTAAAAGTCAAAGTGAAGCTGATATGTACTTAGCTGGTCTTTTTGCATTCTTTACTGGCAAAGATACTGAAAGAATAAGTCAGTTGATGTTAGAAAGTCCACTTTACAGACAAAAATGGAACACTAATAAGAATTATCTTGAAAGAACTATTGAGAAAGCAATTAAAAATTGCAAAATTAACTATAATCCAAAATAAATTAAGGTGAAAAAATATTATTTTGAAAAAATAGAGAAGGCCATTGAAAATTACTATAAAGTTAATTTGAGCTTAAAATAGAGATTTTTATCCATACAATCTTACCGTTTTATAAAATCTGATAAATCATTAAAAAAGGCCTTCTCTGTTTGCCGATATAATATATTAGAAAGAGTTATTTTTTCAAAAGTAACTAATAACCTCAAGACTTCTTCCTTCCCTGAGGTTATTTTTGTTTTACATCATCTAAGGATAATTGACCTTCAATTTGTTTATTTTCATCGTTTTCTTCTTCTGGAAGTTTAACGTTTAGTTTTTCCAATAAGATATCAAATTTCCTTTTCTCGTTAAGCTGCTCTTCTAATTTTTTAATTTCATTTCTTAGCTTTTCATTTTCTTCTTCGATTCCCTTTATGGTTTCTTCTTTAAGGGTTTTAATTTTTCCTTCTAAGATACTGTTTTCTTTTCTAAGTCCTTTTATTTCTTCGACTAGTTCTTTTTCTGAATTTTCTTTCTCTAGGGCAGCATTATTCTGGTAGGATTCATAGATGCCGTTCATTGCGAGGACATTCGACCTGATTGCAGCAATATTGGTTGAAACAGAATTGATAAGATTTTTAAAGTCAGGATTAATTTTAGCGGTATTTGATTCGATAATTTCAATAAGTTGCGGATAAACATCTCCAAGTTTTGTAATGCCGTTCTGTTCGGCAAAGTTTGTAACAAGATTTTGCCATCGATCCTTAACTTCTTCTGACATCTTAACGTTATAGACTTTATCGTTCATTATTTTTCTCCTTGAGTATACTTCTTAAACCAGTATACCTGCCTATTTTAAGGTATTCAAGTAATACCTAAGAAACTCAGAAGGATTTTATCATTAAAAAATAAACGTAATACAGAATAAAGGGATTTTACTTGAGTATACCTGGTATACTGGTATACTTCAGAAACTTACGGCATTTCTAGAATTACTTTTTGAGGAATTTTTGAGATATTAAACAAAACGTATGAGGTTAACCGTCAGATCTATTATACTGAGAATAAAAAGATTTTCCAGTAGAGGATAGGTCCCTAAAGGAAAATCTATTCATTAAATAAAGAATTAGACAAAATAATAGTTAACATCTACAGGAAGATCCTGGCCAGCCATAAGTTTGTACTGGCTACTATAAGATGGTTCTCCAAATTGATTTGGACTAAACTTTTCATCTGGAATAAAAATTTTATAGGCTTTGGGAACTTTTAAGTTCCTTGATTTAAAATAAGCTTTTGACTTGTACTCCCTCTTATCCAAGTCTTTGGAGAAATATTTACTAATGTAGAGACCTCTTTTTTTACTATCGATCTTTTTTATCTTATTGATCTTTACAAATCCAAGACGCCAGAGCTCTTCTATTTTTGATGTAGGAATAAAGGGAAAGGAAAATAAAATAACATGGTAATGAATGAGTCCAGACTTGGTACGCTCCCAAGTGGCTAAATATTTGAGCGGCATATCCGGAAAATTTTTCTCTAAATAATATTTAAGCCTTCTAATGAACTTATCAAAGTTATAGTTTGAAACTTTAATGTCTTTACAAAATGGCTCCTTAGAATCCTGGGTTAAAGTCAGAAATGAGGTTTTATCGTCGAAGTTTAAGTCGACAATCCTGCGGACTTCATTTTGTCTATTTTTATAATAATTCTTTCTCTTAATTAAGCTTTCAACCCTCTCATATCCCTTTTTGTTTTTAGACTTATTTGAAGTGCTGGTATCTTTAGAGTAGCCAATTTTAATGGGTCTTTTATAGCGCCACAGTTCAACATTGGATTTTGTATGGATAATCTTAGTGTTGTAGTATTTTTTTTCGTGAGATGTTTTCTTATTAATCAAGTTAACTAGAGTGTGGACCAACGGGGGACATTCCATTCGGTTCGGCTCTGCCGACCCGCCGCTCCGCCGGTCCACATTATAAATCTGCTTTTAGAATAACTTCTGGAAAGGCCTACCCAAGATTACTATCTCCAGGATAACGTAATGGCACTAGTAAATCGTCATTTTGTCTACAGCTAAAGCGGAGCAGTTCATTTAAGTCCTCAATTAAAGGAGCCTTAAAGGGTATCGGCCTGTCAGAGTCGATTCCATCAAAATAGATATAGCCCTCGCCAGGTCGCCTTGACTTATAGGACATACCCTCATTACTTCCAAAAACCATACGATAGCCATCATCTGACATATTGCCTAAAACGGCTCGAAGTCCTAGCTGATCTCTAATATTAGTCGGAATAGTATCAGCATCTGGCTTTTGAGTCGAGAGTATTACAAATACACCGGCTTGTCTTCCCTGGAAGATGATCTGTTTTAAATTATCGACCACCTCAGACTTTACCTTTTTATCGCAGGAAGCTAAATAACCGCCAAATTCATCTATTAAAAGGATAATGGGTTTATACCCCAGATCTTTATAGCTAAAGCCAATATCTCTGTGGGTATTAGCTATCTCTTCGTAGCGCTCTAACATGGCTTCTTTTACCAGTCTGATATTTTTTGCAATACCACCTGTCGAGTATTCAAGAAAGACATTTCTTCCTAAAAAATAATTTTCGGCCATTGTGAGATCTGATCTTTTCGGATCACAGATGTAGAGAGTATAGTCCTTTTTAATAAAATAGGCGATCAGATAGAAGATAAAATAAGTCTTTCCGCCACCGGTATTTCCGGCAATAAGACCATGAGGAGATTTATCTATCTTCCAGGTAAGTCCCGTATCAATTGGAATCTCTCCTTCTTTTACTCTGCTTCCAACAACAGGAGCTACAAGTCTTCCGCCATTTCCCATATATTTCAAGGTGTAGACAACGCTGTCAACCTGGTCTCTCTTTGATATGAGTTCCATAGCAAAGCGGTCCTCTAGAGCCCGGTCGAGTTCTCTTATTTTATCAACCAGACCGGTACCATACGTGTAGGCTGTAATTTCAAGACCATTCGGTAAAATTTTATATTCAAATCTCGCTGATCCTTCAAACTTTCCCTCATCTTTCCTCGATAGATCCTGGCTTAAGAGAATATTCCCTAAATAGTCAATTATTTCCTTTTCCCGTACCGTAACATGAAAGAGACGCTCTTTGAGTTTATCCCTGAAGCGAAAGGCTAAGAGACATGGTAGAGCTATAAAAGAAACTATAAAGAGAATTTTCATAGGACCAGAGATATCAAAAAAGGCGTTAGGCTTCTCCCTCATTCCAAAAATGGATAGAATAAGAGTTAATGAAAATATCAGAGTCAGTTTTAATATGGTGGACTCTAGGTAGAGATCCTTTTCCTTTAAGAAAACCACATAATGGTTATCTTCGAGTTTCTCCCAGGTAACTTCCTTTTTAGTCTGACCTTTCATCCTAAAGCGCTCCATGAGTCATTGTAAATTTGGCCCAAAAGTTTTTTCCGTCTTCGAAAGGTTGAGTAGAGATACAAAAGCTTCCGCCAAATTTATATTCAAGATCTCCATTAAAATCATCTATGACTCTGAAAAAATCAAATCCAGAAGACGTAGTAGCCATCGTTACTTCTAATAGACCATTTGAACAAAAGTGGACAAGATAGAAAGCTGGACTTTTTATACCTCTTTCTGTATTTTCAAGTGCGCCGCATTCCAGAGCAATTAAAGTAATCTTTCTAAATGCTTCATAATATTTTTTAGGAACACCCGTCAGAATTCTTTTAAAACTCCCCCAAGAAGTGTAGAGTAAAATATAAGTAGAGATTAAGATCCCTAATATGGAAACAGCTACTATAATCCACGAAGACTTATAGTATTGAATAAATACAGCTACAGCCAGAATGAGGCCAATCACCATAAAGCATTGGATGTATGATTTGTATTTCTCTAAAGGACTGTTGATATCCTTTATTTTTACAATAAAATGCTCATTATTAATCTTCTTCCAGACAGTCCGTCCGGTTAATACCGCACTATTTGCTCTTATTAGGGCCTCCTTTGAGTAATACAGCACTGTCGGCTGTAGCTTTTACACCTACTGTACTATTCATAAAGTAGAAATGGGCGATAAGGTTTTTGAATATGACATTAATAACTTCCGGACTTTCAAGAACGGAATCATCGATTTCCTGGTCTCCATCAACACGAACCCTTATTTTTTCATAAGCTTGGGCCGGAAGAGCAACTTCGTAGGTCGTACCTACTCTTTCTTCTGTTCTTACACCGTCAATATAGCGGTAGGTGGGACGAATCCCTGTAAGAATGTATTGTTTTCCGAAATCATTAATATCTAATCTTATTTGATTTGGATTAAGTATTTTAAATACTCCTTTCATAAAAATTTGAAAACTAGATTACCGTAAACTGTCGTTTTCGCCGGTTAAAGAATAATAGAGCCTTAACAGTAGAAGATAAACTTTAATCGGCTTATCATAAAGAGAATTTTATTCGCTAATTCCCTTCTATTTTAGTATACACAGTTTCGTATATACGAATCAAGAATAATTTTCTATTTATAAGTAATTCACTTAGATTTCTATGGATTTTATTTAGAAAATAAGTTATAATATTACTTTTAATGCGTTAATATCTTATTTTTTAAAATCTTAATGAAGAAAATTTAACACTTTAATTATGTTTAAAGTTGGACATTAAATAGAGAGAAAGGAATATTGGCTATAATAATTCTAAAAACATATCGAGACGTAAATTTCAGACCATCTAGGGTCCTTTTTTAATGTAAAAAGAGGTTTAAGGATAAAAATAAGGTTTTATCCCAGTCAGATATATTCGCTAAAGAAGTTTTCTAGAGGAAATAATAAAAATTAACGAGTTAGGATTAAGCTATAAAGCCTATAGCAGTAAAAGATGCTATAGGCGCATTTTTCCTTTAACATATGTTTTGATTTCACAGGAACTACATCTGAAATAGCCCCTCTGTAATCAGTATAATTGAAAATTTTACTTTAGAAATAAATTTATTTTCATGAAAATTCAAAAGTAAATAAATAATTTCTTTAGAATTCTTAAGAAATAGCTAAACTATATTTAATATTTATCTACTTTAATTTTATAATTTCCTATGAAATTATTTTATTTCTTCTAAAATTCTTTGAATTTCGTTACTACTAAAAAACCACTTTCCTTTTTTCTTCTCACCGTGGATAATCCCCTTCTTTAACCAGTTGGTAATTGTTCTAGGATCGACATTCAGATAATAGGCAGTTTCATTTAAATCAAGATTCTCCTGTTGTTTTAATTCTATAACAGAAGGCTTCTTTTTCGCTTTCCTCATTTCCTTTAAAGCAAAATTCTGATACTTAGGAGTGAGCTCATTAAAAAGATTAATAATTTCTATAATTAATTGGGTTTGATGAAGTTCATCAATGTCCTCATTCGAAGCCTTAGTAATTATGGCTTCGGAGGCTGTTATTTTCTTTTTAGGACTAAGTGCCTCTAATTGACTTTTATATTTTTTACTCATTTTCTAAACCTTCCAAAAAGTCATCGACTAAAACCTGATAATCTTCCGAAACTTTTGCTCTTTTGTCATATTCAAAAACAGGTTTATTAGCAACCTGAGACTCCTTTATAATAGTCGACTCACGTATTGGTGTTTTATAGACTTTAGTTGAGAGTGTCTTATCAGCTATCTTTTCAATCATTTCTCTAATATCTTTTGCCAGATTAGTCCTCTGGTTATAACGAGTAATGAGAACTCCATCAATTTTAAGATTGGAATTAGTATAGTTTCTGACAGTATCAATGGTTTCTGAAATACTTTGAAGAGCCTGACAGGAAAGAAAATCAGCTTGAACTGGTATTAAAACTCTATCCGCTGCTGTTAGAGCATTTATGGTAAGTACTCCTAAGGACGGAGAGGTATCAATTAAAATAAAGTCGTACTCGTCTTTAATTTTTTCTATGGATTCTTTTAACTTGTATTCTCTTCCAAGACTATTTAACTGTTCTTCAGCTACTGATAAAAAAGAAGAAGCAGGTATTAAGTCTAGACCTTCAAGATTAATAATGAGGGATTTTGGATTTTTATCCTGAGTAATTAAGTTTGAAGAATTAAAATCCTCTTCTTCTACGCCACAAATCATACTCAAGTTATGTTGAGGATCTAAATCTATTAGAAGTACTTTGTATCCCTTATCAGAGAGACCAAAGCCGAGATTTGCTGCTGTAGTAGTTTTAGCTACTCCACCTTTTTCATTAGAAATAGTAATAATCATATTTTTCTTAGAAATTCCTAGGAAATTAGTTAAAATTCACTTATTATTATGAGATTAATAAACTAATTTCTTAAGAAATCTGAGTTTTTCTTATTATACTATAAATTAAAATGAAGAGATCAAACTTATGAAAAGCGTCTATAAAACTTACTACATTAGGATTAGATAACCGATTAGGTAAGAGAGTTTATAAATGATTATCGACTTTGTTATAAAGACATTAGAATGCCTTCTCTAAAGGAAACGGAAGAAAGGCTCCACAGTGTGGAGCCTTTCTCTAACTATCCTCATTTTCAAGAGCGAATAATTCTCTTGAAGCTTGAATTCTTTCTTTGAGCTTTTTTTCTAAAGCTTTCATGTCCGGAATTTCAAGAAGATAACTGGCCGCTCTAAGATTTTCTTTATTGAGTTCCAGAAGTTCAAAATAATCTTTTTTAATATCGGTACAAAGAATAAGGCCAATAGGTGGATTTTCTCCTTCCTGTTTTTCATATTTTTCAAGCCAGTTTAAATAAAGCTCCATCTGACCCTTATCCTGAGCTTTAAAAGGACGAGTTTTTAAATCAATAGCTACTAAGCATTTTAGTTTGCGGTGATAAAATAATAAATCAATAAAGTAATCATCTTCATCTATCTGAATCCGGTATTGTCTGGCAATAAAAGAAAAATCTGTTCCAAATTCTTTAATCGTATTTTCAATATCGTTAATTAAGGCCTTTTCTAAATCTTTTTCAAGATAATCAGGTTTTAAATTTAGAAAATCTAGGATATAAGGATCCTTAAAGGCTAAATCAGGAGATAAAATATGGATTTTCCTGAATTGCTCAAGTTCCTTTTTTACTATTGGTTCAGGATTCTGACTTATAAGAGTTCGTTCATAAAGAAGACTATTTTTTTGCTTTTGAAGCTCTCGAACACTCCAGCGATTATTTTGAGCCATTAGAATAAAAAATTCACGTTTTAAAGGCTCTTTGATATACATAATCTCACGAATAACAGACCAGCTCAGAGAGGTTATCATTTCTTTAAGATATTCATAATCTTTAAAGGTTCGATAAAAGTAACTAAAGCTTCTAAGTTGTTTAACGCTCCAGCCACGTCCAAATTCCTGAGTTAACTGCTTTGATAGAATTTCCAGTTTTTTCTTTCCATAATCTTCCTTATTATCAGTAAGAATCCGTTCATTAATTAAACGGCCAATATTAAAATATAGCCATGACATCTCGGAATTAATATATTGATAAGTCCTATTTTTGCTCTCGGTTATCAGTTCTTTAATCTCTTCAAATAGATTCAGATCCAAATCATTTTCCATAGTTTCATTTTATCAGAGAGATAATCCAGCTTAAATTTAAGATTTTTAGGTGCTGACGGAGGAAAGAGAAAGGCTCCACAGTGTGGAGCCTTTCTCTAATAGGCCGATCAAATTTAAATTGAACGCGAATAAATTGACTTTTATTCTCATTGAAAATCTGGTAGATTTTCTTAAAAAAAGAGAGAAAAATGATCCTGGGATTAAGAACAGAAGAAGATCTAAAATTAACGAAGGCCTTTAAATTGGTTCAAAAAGAAGCAGCCAAAGAAGGTAAAGTATTCTTCTTAAAAACAATCGAAGATATAGAACCAAGTAATGATAATCTTTGGCCTGAAAGTATGTGGGGATGGCTTATTCCAAAAGAAATGGCTTCAACTTTTAATAAAATTTACCTGGATGAAGAAGGTTTTCGCTGGCTTAACTCTTATGATATAAACTGATGGGATTATTATGAAAGAGCCAGGCGGGAAGAAACTAAAAATGGATTTGAGTATAAATTTATGAATATTCCGAAAGATTTTAGAGGTTTAAGACTTACTGAAGAGGAAGAAAAAAAATATATAGCACTGAGTGAATATTTTGATAAGGAGATAATCGTAGAGCTTATTAACGGCAAAGCCATGCAGGGAAGGTTAACTGATATAGAAAATCCCTATGATGTGGCACCCGAATATCCTATGTTTATAATCGAAGAAACACCTGATTCAAAATACCTTGTTGGAATATATTTAAACGAAATTAAAGAATTTAAATTAGCTTAAATTATAATAATAAACTCTGGAATTAAAAGAAAACGGCTATCAATTTACTGATTGTCAGGGTGTCCTATCTTGAAATAAATGGCAAAAAAAAACAGTGCTGAAAACTTTTGCTTCCAGCACTGTGTTATTTTCATTTAAGCTATTTATTTTTCGACGATCAGAATTCCCATAGCTAGGAATTCATCTGCTCCTCATATCCACCAGTAAATTCTTTAATCCGCCGCTGGTGGTCAACTTGTTTTAATATGGCATGAATTATATCACTTTTTAGGAATTAAATCAATCTTCATACGCTTTTAAAACCGACAAAAGGAGATCGATATCTGTTGAAAATAAGATCTCTCCATGGCTCTTTTCATATTCATCTAGATAGTCTTGGCACTCTTTAATGATTTGATTGAAATGTTCTTGAATCGGTATTAATGTAGTTTGTCGATCCTCTTGAGCATAGGCCTGAAACGGTCGTGTAAACCGTCTTTCAATTGGCATCATTTTACGATATTCAA
>CANQNI010000003.1 GCA_947625175.1 uncultured Eubacteriaceae bacterium
GTTAAGTGCTGGGAGCATGTCACTATGCTTGATAAACTTTTTAAAATATTAGATAATTTAATTGAAAATATACAGAGGTTTTAATATGGCACGAGAACCGAAAGAAAAAAAAGGTATATCTCTTAAAACAAAACTTATTATAGCTGTTATTGGAGCAATTTTTTTAATAGCTCTTGGTTTCTATCTCGGGATGAGAATGCAGCGAGCTTATAACAGATTTATCTTTAATACTAGTCAAAATATGATTGGTTTTTCATTCTGGGCTGTTATTATTTTAGCTGTACTATTAATCTTATTTATTTTATATTTAGTATATAAAATTAGACATCGCAAATAATTATCATTTTAACAAAATTTTAAAGACGGGTTACTCCCGTCTTTTTTTAAATATTTAAAATATCTTAATAAATTTATTAAATCTTAATATTTATAAAGTTTTTGAGTATAATTATTATATAGAAAGAAAGAAATGAAAACATTAAAAATTATACTTAAATTCTTAATTATAGATTTAATATTAGCTATTTTAATTGCTGGAATTAGATTTTTAATTTATACATTAATTACCTTAGGTAAAGTCTTTTGGATAGCTTTAAAACTAACCATTAAATTTACTATTATTAGTATTTATTATTTTTCTAGACTTTTAGCCTGGCCTTTTAAAAATTGTTTCCCTCCCAAGAATCTTGATCAATTATCTGGTTTAGAATTCGAACAATTTTGTTCTAACTGGTTAGCTCTGGAAGGTTATCGTAGTATTATTAAAACACCAAATTCCTCAGATTACGGTGTAGATATATTAACCATAAAAGATCAGGAAAGAATAGGAATTCAGTGTAAAAGATATTCTGGAAAAGTAGGTGTAGGTGCTATCCAGGAAATTACTGCTGGAATTCAATATTATGAATGCAACAAAGGAATAGTAATAACTAATTCAAAATTCACCAAAAATGCTATAGAGTTAGCTGAAGCAAATAACATTGAACTAATTGATGGAAATTATCTAAAAGATAATCGTTCTTGTAAAACACTTACTCAAAATACTTTTCATATGAAAGTTAGTGTGGTCATTATGTTTTTCTTTAGCCTCTTCTCTATTTGGTTAACTCTATTTACTCTATTTAAAATTAAAAGTATGCTACCTCTAGCCGTAATGTTACTTGGTATTTGTATCTTAACTTTTATTAACGGATGTATAGAAGTTAAACTTAGAAATAATAAGGATAAAGAAGAAGATTATATTGATGAAACGGAATTAAGCGAACCTTTTTAACTGTCCAGATTTTAAGGATTACAATTTTTACAAGGAACGTAACCTTGATTAAGTAAATTAGTTAGAGAATCTGAGACAGTTTTTTTATTATTTTCACTGATTGAATTAATACTTTCACATTCAGGTAAATGAATTTTCATTGATCGAGTATTTAATACATATTCTTTAACTTCATTAACTTGTGTTAATTCTGATTGAGCTTGATCTGAATTAGGATCGATTTGACTAGAACCATCTACATAATTAATAATCACACCAGGTTGGATATTAAAGCAAAAAACATTATAATTTATTCCTTCCCCATCATCTTCAACTGAATAAGCTTCCATTTGAACTCCATCAGCAATTAAATTATTAGCTCTAAACTTCGGAGTAACTCGGTACATCACATGATTTCCAGTTTGATAAATATATTCTCTAACCTTATTTTCATAAGGTTTCATTAATTCATTATTAAAGTATCTAGTTCCAGTCATTAAATTCTCTTTATTGTCGTTTTCTGCAGATAATGAATAGGCAATTAAATGCGATCTGTTATATAGTTTTTCTCCGTCAATAAAATCATAAGATTTTTGTTGCCATCCGCTTGGATATATATCATTTATCGTTTCTCTTTCTTTTGTAGGAAGTGTATCTAAACCTAAACAGGAAGTCGCAACTCCTACTCTACCTAAAGAATCTAAATCAGAATAGTTTTCAAAACTGTTTGAAGTTATTTCATCAGAATTAAATTGTGCTTTGTTTTGATTAATCTCTATTACAGGAATTCCCTGATAGTCTGGAATATCAGAAGAATAAATAACTTTAAGTTGCTTATCGTTTAAAACATTCTGGCTTGATTCTTCCGTTAAAGCACAACCTGAATTAATCAATAAACAAATAATTAAACTAAGTAAAACTAAATTCTTTCTCATAACAAAAAAAGGCCCCAATTGAGGCTTTTAATTTTAAACTAATTTGGCATAATCCTTAATTATTTCTTCTAAAGAATCATGATTCTGTTTAAATTCATCAACTTTTCGACCAGGAGATTTTAATTTTTGGGCTCTTTCAAAGAGTGGTTCAATGAATTTTTCTTCTCCATATCCTCTTTCAATTAAACCCTGTTTTGATAAATTAAGAACCTTTAAAACTAAATTCTTTAATTGTTTCTGATCAACAAAACTTGGCCAATCTTTTTTAACAAATTGCCTTCTTAGTTCTCCCGCATTATAACCATGATGATAAATAGTATTATCATTTTCTAATATTTCAAGTAGTTCATCTCTTTTTTTAGCTAAACCAACATGAAAAGCCGCTACAGACATAGCTTCAGAAAATGGTTGATTACAGCAACTTCTAAACTCGATGGTTCCTCTAAAAGTTAGATCTTCATATTTATAAGTTCTTAAATATTTAATATCTTCAATTTCAGGTTTAAATTTAATTTTTTTAAATTCACCATCTTCATAATATTCACCTTCTACTTCATTCATATTCAAGTAATCTGCTATAGGAATTGGTTTAAAGTGAATATAACGACCATTTCGAGAAACATTAAATAGACTAGTTGTAGTTAAATACTCTAAAAGATCATCGATTGTTTCTAAATCCGTTTCAAAAAACCCAATATTATGTGGATTTAATCCAACTGGTCCATTTTCCCAAAAGATATCTCTGGTTCCTAAAAAGTCAGGTTCTTCTTCCATTAAAGAGTTAGAAAAAAGAATAGCTTTAATTGGTTCAACTAATGAAAATGCTTTTATAGTTTTAATTATATTATCTTTTTCTACATCTAATTGAACCTGAGAAGCACTTGCATAGGTTCCATATCCATTATAATTATGCTGATAAATATGATCAGCCCAGTCTTTAGCACTAGAAATATAACGACCTAAAATCCTATATCGTTCAGCTGGAATATAATCAGGAATATTAATATTATAATTAGGATTAATTCCAAATCCAGTTAAAGTATGATTTCTCTTGCTTAATTTTTCATTTAAAAAACCAATATATTTTTTAAAACGTTTATCAATTTCGTTTATATCTTCTTCTCGTCCTAAGGCAATTTCAAGATTATTGTAGGAACAATCAAAAGATAAGTTATCTTCGTTGTCAGCTAGAGTAGCAGAATAGCAGATTCCATCTTCGTCATAAGCTATAGGATCAAAGCCAAACTCTTCAATAAATTCTTTAAAGACTTCTTGAGAAAATTTTTGGTCTGCTGGTTCAAAATCTAAATTAACAATAGGCATTTCAATTTCAACACCCGCATAATGTTTTTCTTTATTTTCAGTTGGCTTTATAAATCTTTCATATAATAAATCTTTTATTTCTTCTCTATCCATATATCTCCTATTAATTTAAATGAGCATATCTTGCTATGAGTTCTTTTTCAATTTCAGGATCCGGAATATATTCATTACCATGTTCTTCTCCATAATTAACTAATTTACCATCTTTGTAGCATAAGGTTTTTAGTCTGGGAACATCAGTCCAACTTAGCTTATAATCTGGGATATTAATTTCTCGAGTACAAAAAAGAATTCCATCTCCAAGAGAAGTTTGGTGCATTTGACCATAACCATTCGTGTGAATATAAAATTGCTCACCATCATGAATAATCAAATTTAATTTATTATTATCTTTTGATAACTCATGAATAATATTGTCGATAATTTCAAATCTTTCCTGGGAATCTAAGGGTCTGTTCTTTTTTTCAATATTTTTATTCATTTCATCTGCTATTAACATGATAATTCGCTCACTATCAGTATCTCCTTGTTGGGAAGATTCATATTTTTGTATAATTTCATCTTTTAAAACTGTTCCATTATGGATCAAAACCCAACGTCTTCCTGAATTATCGAAAATCTCAAATGGATGAGTATTTTCATATTTCATATCCCCTGTCGTAGCATAACGAATATGGGCTATCAAAGCTTTAGAATCAATCGGATTTTCCAAGAGCTTATGAAGTTTTATACTTTTAATAGCATTTATAGGTTCCTTAGTAATTTCAGGATTATTATTATCTAAAATGACCTGACCCCAACCATGAGGATGATATTTTGCTCTTTTATAAAAAGCGTTTAAAACTTGGTTTAATGGTTCAGATGATTTTGCACTATAAGCTAATAATTCACACATTTCTTTACTCAGATCCTTCTAGATAATAATATTAATTCAATCAAACAATATACAAGTATTATTATATTATTTTTCTTTAAGAATATAACTTAATTATCAGATTAATTAAAGGGGAAAATTCTATTAATTGAAAAGATAAGTTGTTTAATTAATGAAAAATATTGAGTTGATGTAAAAATTGAAGAAAAAACAAATGAAAGTTTATTTTGTATAACTAAAAATATAAAAAGTTCAAATAAATTACTGTCTGTTTTGTTGTATGTTTTTGTGCTCGAATTTACTCTAATTTACTCGATTTTGATCATTTTTTAAATTGAGAAAGTTAGGTATATTCATAGATTTTTATCGAGAAATAAAAAATGGCGGAGAAGGAGAGATTTGAACTCTCGCACCGGATTAACGGCCTATACCCTTAGCAGGGGCACCTCTTAAGCCACTTGAGTACTTCTCCGCGCTTAATTATTGTAAAATATAAAAATAAATGGCCGAGAGGGTGGGATTCGAACCCACGTGGGCTATGAACCCAAACGGTTTTCAAGACCGCCTCGTTATGACCACTTCGATACCTCTCGACGTGTGCAACGTTAGATATTATAACATCTCTAATTTGAATTAGTCAATAAAAAAATGAAAAATAAAGACATTATTTTTTTTAATAATCAACTCTTAAACTGGTTTAAAACCAATAAAAGAGATCTGATATTTAGAAAAGAAAAAGATCCCTATAGAATTTTAGTTTCAGAAATTATGGCACAACAAACTCAAATCAAAACGATGCTTCCCTATTATAATCGATTTATCAAAAAATTTCCTACAATTTATGATTTGGCACAATCAAATTTAGAGGATGTTTTAAATTTGTGGGAAGGACTTGGTTATTATACAAGAGCCCGGAATTTATGGAAAACCGCTAATATAATCACTGAGAATAAAAATTTCCCTGAAAAATATGACGATTTAATAAAACTTCCAGGTATTGGACCTTATACAGCAGGCGCTATTGCCAGCATAGCTTTTAATCAGAAGATACCAGCTTTAGATGGAAATGCTTTAAGAGTTTTTTCAAGATTATACGGAATTACCGAAGATATCTCAGAAACAGAAACTAAAAGAAAGATAAATGATTTAATTTTAAAACATCTTAATTTAACGGATCAACCTGGAAATTTTAATGAAGCTATCATGGAAATTGGAGCTTTAGTTTGTTTAAAAACAAATCCCTATTGTAAAGTATGTCCAGTTAAAAAATTTTGTTACGCTTATCTTAAAGATAAAATATCATTTTTTCCAGTCAATAAGAAACGTTTAAAAAAAGTAATTGAATCTTATGATGTTTTAATTATGATTTATCAAAATCATCCTCTTTTTACAAAACGTGAAAAATCAGGCTTATTATCGGGTCTTTATGGGTTTCCTATGATTCAAAATAATGAACACCCTGGAAGTACAATTAATACTTTAAAAGATAAATATAATTTAAAGCTACTTAATTATATTGGAGAATCAAAACATGTATTCACTCACAAAATTTGGAAATCGACTTTATTTAGTGCAGAAACAGATTCTATTCCAGATGATTTTACAATAACCCCAAAATCAGTACCAACAGCTTTTAAAAAAATGGTTTTAGAATTAAATAAATAATATCATTTTAACTTTTAATAAAAGTTAAAAGAATTATACTAATGATTTAAAATATCGACTCTCAGAGAAAAATATTGAATTTTAATACTATATTTTTTTATTTATAAAAAATTGAGCAAATTGATAATTAAATATTTTATGGGTATATATTTATTGAAAATTGAACAGTACCCAAAAAAAATGCCATTGTTAAATTAACATATTAAGGTATTTTAATAAATTCTCAATTTAATGTTGAAATTTTTGTTTAATTTATATATAATATGGGCATAAATAATAATACAATAGAAATGAAATTATTTTAGATCTATTTCAAATAATGTCTTAAATATAAAATTATTTGATTTTAAATTTTTTTAAAATAATTTTATTTAATTGTTTAAAAAGAAAAAAAGTGGTTATATATACTATTGGTTCGATTAATTTTAATAATTAACGAAAAAGAGGTATATATGACAGTCTTAACCCAAAATGATTTTAATCAAGCTGTATTAGATTCAAACGGAATTACATTCGTTGAATTTTATGCAAGTTGGTGTCCACATTGTCAAGCATTTGCTCCAGAATATAAAGAAATAGCTTCTGAATTATCAAATGAAGCAAATTTTTATCAAGTGGAAATAGATCAAAGTCGTGGTTTAGCAAATGAATTTGGAATTGAAAGTATTCCTACTATTGTTGTATTTGATAATGGTCAAGAAGTTACAAGATTTGTTGGAGCTCAACCATTACCAACTTTCCAAAGAATCATTTCTGATTTAACTAATTAATTAGCTAACATCTCCTTTTAGGAGTTGTATATTTAAAATTTAATAAGGAGGCCCCAAATGGCTGATAGTAAAACAATTGAAGCTTTAGAAAAAGCTGTTGGCGATACTGCTTATGGACAATATATTATTGAAGATGCAAAAAAAGCAGATCCAGATGAAAAATATGGTCAAAATATAGTTGATCGTCTACATGAAATGATTGGTGTTCTTGCTGCTTATGAAAGAATTCATAAAGCTGCTGGTCAAGACGCTAAGGCTACAACAGAAGCTGATAAAATTGCTATTGCAAAGAAAGCTTTAGCAGCTATACAGTAAACTGTTTTGGAGACAATTGGTCTTCTTCAATATTTAATATAAGACAACAATAAAGCCGAAATTCTTTTGAATTTCGGCTTTTCTTTTACTGAATTATAAAAGTAATTGATGGATTAATTCCATCATTAATATAGTTAATAGTTCCTTCAAAAAGAATAGGATCATAAGTTAATTCTGTTAATAATTGATCTACTTGAGACATATCAGCAACTTTTATTTCTAAAGTTGGTAGATTATTTGCTTTAGCTTCGATTAACTTTTGTCTAAATTGATTATAGGCATTAGAATTATTTAAATCAAAGTATAATCCTTCTTTTAAGTAATAATTAAAACTTGGAGGAGCAACTTCAGAAATTACTTCATAAGTTTGATCAAATGATCTAGTTTGTCTAATCTCATCACTGGATAAACCAAAATACTGATGTGATAAGAAATTATCAGGTTGTTCATTTCCTATGAAGCTTGGATCATCCCAGGTAACATCTACCCAACCATATTCCCCATCGATTTGAATTAAATTCCAGGCATGAGGGCCGACATTAGCATTTCCACTAACATAAGTAGCAAAAATTCCGGCTTGGTTTAATAAATACTGATAAGCTTTGGAATAACCAGCACAAACAGAACGTTGATTCTCTACAACTGAAAGTAGGTTCTGATTATTTACTGCATTTAGATCATAATCAGTAGTTGAAATAATATAATCATGTAAGAATCTAGCAATATCATAATTACTCATATCAGGAGTAATTTGACTTAAAATTGCGTTTTTCCAGTTTTCAACTTCTGATTGCTGAATACTAATAGTCTCTGGATCAGAAGTGTAGTTAACAATTACACTTTCAACAATATCATCATTATTTTTATAATATTGATAATTATTTACGTAAAAATATTCTGGATGATCTTTTAAAATAAAATTAAAAATTTTATTAAATTCTTCCTCGGTTACATTATTACCAGTTAAATAAAATTCAGAATTTATATTATCTAATTCATTAATTATTCTAAGGTATGCAGCTTTTTCTTCTTCATTTAACTGCGAAAAACCACTAAGAGGATTATTTAAAATATCTCCAGTACTTTGAAACTCCCGAACTTCATCTTTAGTAATCACATTTTGATTATTTGAATACAAAAGAAGTCCAGCAATTCCTATTACAACTAGTAAAGCAAGAATAAAAAGTATTGTAAAATACTTTAAAATTTTCTTCATTTATCACGTTAACTAGTGCTTGAAGTAACTTCTTGATTAGAAATAATCGACACTCCGATTTCTTCTAAAACCTTTTGGGATTTTTCGAGGTCTGTTGTTTTTAAAATAATTGTAGGAAGCTCTCCATGGACTGGTCGAATTATAGAATAAATATAATTTAAATTAATTCCAGAGTTACCCAAAGCATCTAATATTTCATATAGAATTCCTATTTTATCTTCTAATTCAATAGCTAGAACATCATCAAGACGACATAAATATCCATTTTCTTTTAATAAATATTGAGCTTTATAAACATCGTCTATGATTAAACGCAGAATACCAAAGTCATTTCCTTCTGAAACATTAATAGCACGAATATCCAATCCGTTTTGTCTTAATATATCGGTCATTTTAATTAAATGACCTGGTTTATTTTGTAAAAAAACTGATAATTGTTTAACTAGCATTATTTTTCCCTTTTATCAATTACACGTTGTGCCTTACCTTCTGTTCGTTTAATGGCTTTTGGTTCTACTAGATTAATTTTTGGGTGAATTCCTAACATTGTATACATATTATCCTGGACTTTTTTATGAAGTTCTTCTAAAGCATCAATAGACTCAAGAACAGAGTCATCAGTTACTTCAACATCAATCGAAATTTTATCAATATAGTTATCATTATAAATAGTAATAAGATAATTAGTTCCGATACCTTCAGTATTATAAAGAACTTCTTCTATTTGGCTCGGGAAAACATTAACACCGCTTATTATTAACATATCATCTGTACGGCCTTGAACTTTACTCATTCTTGCAGTAGTTCTTCCACATTCACAAGGTTCATAATCAATACAAGCAATATCTTTAGTCCGGTAACGAATTACAGGCAAAGCTTGTTTGCGAAGAGGCGTTATAACTAATTCGCCATATTCCCCAGGTCCTAAAACTTTTTTCGTATCAGGATCAATTACTTCGCACAGAAAATAATCTTCATTAATATGTTGACCGTTTAGAGCTATACATTCACCCGAGATTCCCGGACCACCACATTCACTAAGTCCATAATTTTCTGTAGCAAACATTCCAAACTGTTCATTGAGCTTATTACGCATAGCTTCAGTACTTCCCTCACCACCGAAACAACCAACGCGTAATGATAAATCTTTTCTAGGATCTAAACCCATTTCAATTGCCGTTTCAGCTAAACGTAAGGCATAAGAAGGGGTACCAATTAAAACAGTTGCTCCAAAATCTTTCATTAGTTTAATCTGTTTTCTGGTATTTCCACTAGACATTGGAACTACTCCAGCTCCAACTTTTTCTAAACCCTGATGAAGACCAAAAGCTCCTGTAAAAAGTCCATAACCAAAAGAAATATGGGCTGTATCCCTATTAGTTACTCCAGCCATGGTAACTAAACGGGCAATACATTCTTTCCAATCTTCAAGATCTCTTCGAGTATATCCAACAACAGTAGGATTACCTGTTGTTCCAGAAGAAGCGTGATAACGTACAATTTCTCTTGGTTCTACTGCAAAAAGTCCAAAAGGATAATTTTTTCTTAAATCATCTTTAGTAGTAAATGGTAGTAACTGGATATCTTCTAAAGTCTGAATATCTTTTGGCTTAATTCCTAATTTTTTAAACTGTTCTCTATAATAAGGAATTTTCTTATAAACTCTTCTTACAGTTTTCTTTAAATTTTTTAATTGAATTTCTTCAATATCCTCTCTTGGAAGTGTTTCATTCAATGACCAAATCATTATTTTTCCTTTTTAGGCGGTCTCCAACCACTTTTTAATTCAACAATTCTATTAAACACTGGTTCATTTTCTTGAGATTCTTTTGAATCATAATTAAAATAACCATTTCGAATAAACTGAACCTTTTCATCAGGTTTTACTGTCTTTATTTCTGGTTCAGCAAGTGCTGTAACTGTTATTTTAGAATTCTTATTAATACTATTTAAAAAATTCTCTGAGTCAAAAGTATCATCTTTAATTAAATCGTCTAACAGATTTACTTTTATCGGAATAGCTTCATTCGCATCAACCCAGTGAATAGTTCCTTTTACTTTTCGCCCTTTGAATCCAGATCCAGATTTAGTTTCCGGATCGTAAGTGCATTTTATTTCAATAACTTCCCCATTTTCATCTTGAATTACATCTGTGCATTTAACAAAATAGGCACCTCTGAGTCTTACTTCATTTCCAGGGAATAATCTAAAAAATTTTTTTGGAGGCTCTAACATAAAATCGGATTTTTCAATGTAAATATTTTTTGAAAAAGGCATTTTATGTTTTCCCATTTCAGGGTTATCCATATTGGTTTCAATTTCTAACAATTCAGTTTGACCTTCTGGATAGTTAGTTATTTCAACTTTTAATGGATTAAGGACAACATTTAATCTTTTGGTTTTATCTTTTAAATCATCACGTACAAAATGCTCTAACATTTGTTTATCAACAGTAGAATTTGACTTTGAAATTCCAATTTCTTCACAAAACTTCTGTAGAGCTTCAGGAGTATAGCCTCTTCTTCTTAAACCTGATATGGTAGCAAGCCTTGGATCATCCCAGCCATCTACTATTCCTTCATCTACTAACTGTTTAATAAAACGTTTTCCAATAATAGTATTATTTAAATCTAGTTTGGCGAATTCTATTTGTACTGGAGGCTTTTCTTTAAAATCATCAATATTCGCTAAAACCCAATCGTATAGAGGTCGATGATCTTCAAATTCTAAAGTACATAAAGAATGAGTAACACCTTCAATGGCATCTTCAAGTGGATGAGCATAATCATACATTGGATAAATATGGTAATTTTCTTTAGTATGATGATGCTTCATATCTAAGATACGATAAATAACCGGATCTCTTAAATTCATATTTGGACTAGCCATATCAATTTTAGCCCTTAAAACTTTTTCCCCTGGTTTAAATTCACCTTCAATCATCTTTTCAAAAAGTTGCCTATTTTCTTCGGGTGTTCTATCCCTATAGGGACTTTCTTTTCCAGGTTCTTTTAAGGTTCCCCTATTTTCTCTTATCTCTTCAGTACTTTGATCATCAACATAAGCTAACCCTTTATTAATCAACTCTTTTGCATATTCAATCATTTGCGGAAAATAACTTGATCCATAATAAGGTTTATCTGAGGGTGAAACTCCAAGCCAATCTAAATCGCTAATTATTGAATCAACATAATCTTTATCTTCTTTACTAGGATTTGTATCATCAAAACGTAGATTAAATTTTCCACCAAATAACTTCGCAATATTATAATTTAATAAAGCTGCTTTTACATGACCAATATGTAAATAGCCATTTGGTTCTGGTGGAAACCTTGTTATTATTTCCTCTGGTTTATACTTTTTTTCTTCTATATCTTTATCGATTATATTTAAAATAAAATTACTATTTTTTCTTGTTTCGTCCATATTGTTGTCTTTTTTGGATTATCTAAAAAATTATAACATTATTTAATAGTTATATCATTGAAAAAAGTATTTAAATAATAGATTAAGAATTCTAATTTAATTGAGAAAAAAGAAAAGACGGAAATCTTTTTTCCGTCTTAAATTTGTATTTTAGAAGAAGTTTATCGGATTTGTCCAATTATTATTAATTAAAACACCTAAATGTAAATGAGGTCCTGTTGAATTACCGGTTGAACCAACAAACCCAATTGTTTGTCCCTGTAATACCCTTGCTCCAACTGTTGTTCCAATAGCTGACATATGAGCATAATAAACTTTTTCACCAGTATCATTAACAACTACAGCACAAATTCCATAACCATAGTACCAGCCGGCTACAATAACAGTACCTGACTTGCAGGCCTGAATTGGAGTTCCTTGTGGAACACCAATATCTATTCCATCGTGGATACCTTCGGCTCTGTATCCAAAACCAGATGTTATTCTTTCAGGACCATATCCATTAAGTGGCCAATACCAAAATTGTGGGTTTTCAAGTTGTTTAAATGAATCACCGTAGGGGGCTGGTGCCGGACTTCCTTTAGGGAGAATCAGCATATGAATAGCTTCAATAGCTTTTCCACCACCATTGGTTCCAGCTATCTGGCCATCACTGGCCCAACCTAGCCAACCAACATCCTGAACGCTTACCTGGTAATATAGATCATAGGAATAATCATCCAGTCCCTTTAGGGCAATGGCTACCGCTTCCAGTGGCTGTCCACCACAGGTGGCCTGTTCGCCGTCGCGGAAGGTCTGGTCTAACCAACCTACATTACTAAAGTAACCTTTATATTCAATGCTTGAATCGTGTTCTTTGTTTGGTGTGTTAACAGCTAAACCTAAAACCGGAAGATTAAGTCCAACTGTTCCACTGTCTGCTCCGTTATTTACGACATCCATCCATCCGTTGTTAACAAAGGTGGTATAGGAAATAATCCCTTCATTGGAAAGCGTACTTGGATCAACATAGGTTTTGGCTGTTGATCCCGGGGCAGGGCTTCCTTTTTTTACTAATTCTATTTCAATGGCTTCAGCTTTCGTATCCAGTCCAAGGGTTCCAGCTACTTCCCCGTTCTTGGCCCAGTCAAACCAGCCATAGTAAGCAGAATGAACCCGGTAATAAACATCGTAAGTCTGAGCGATCTGTCCGCTTAAATTAATACAAGCTGCCTGTGCTTGCAGACCTGAGCCTGTGGTTCCTGCAACCTGTCCGTCGCTAACAACCGGGGTCCAACCAACATTCTGGCAGTGAAGCGTATATTCAATACTTCCTGTATTCATGTTGTAGTCATTTTCCAGTTGAATCTTTAAGGCTTCCAGACTTAAATCCATTCCTGTAGTTCCAGCTAACTGACCATCTTGAACTGAATTTTGCCAACCGATGTTTTGAACATGAGCTGTATAATCAATGTCTGTGGTAGCCATAGCTTGCATTAATCTGTCTTCGGCATTCAGCTCCTGTGCATTAACATCACTAACTCCAGGAGTACTGTTTGCTTCTGCTGATATTCCAGTAAGAGCACTCAGTGTTATTATGAGTGTTAAAATAACTACGGTATTCAACTTCTTGAAAAACCGTTCCATAAAATCTCCTTTCATCTCCATTTGAAATAGGTGAAAATTTATACTTGTAAATTTTTCTACTTAATTTTAACATAACTCTTGTTACAATTTGGATATAATTAACCATAAAAAAACGAATTATAATTATATCTATTAAAATCATCAGTTAAATTATAAGAATAATAGGAATTATTTTATTAATTGCTCAATTTTATTAAGATTTATTAAAGTTTATGTTTAAAAGCGGAAAAAAAGGGGTAATATTTATGAATTTTGGCTTTCTCTGTAAATGTAAACGTAATATTAGAAGATTCTCTGATAATTGAATAAAAAATCAATGGTTCTAAATTAAAATTATTAAATCAGGTTTTAAGATTAGAAATTTTTATATTCAATTTCTCTTTTAATTATATCCATAATTTTAAATTTGAAAATAAATAAGCCGCTAAAATAGCGACTTAAATTTATGAACTTGGTTCATTCTTTAATTCTACAACAGCAAGTTGTCCATATTGTTTTATACCAGAAAAACTATAATGAATTCCATCTGTAGTATCACCTAAAATCAATTTATGAGTTTCATCATTATGAGTTATTTCCAGGTAATTTCCAGGAAGATCTTTAAAACTTACGAAAAATTCAATTACCTGACCTGTTTGTTGATCAACTACTCTAATCTTTCCCCCATAAGTATTAGCAGAAAGAATTTCATAATAGCCTTCTGATCCGTTAAATGTCTGATTAAATCCAGTAAACATATAATAATCAGTAAATCCGGTTACATACGAATTAACATTAGTTGCTTCGGTATCAATCCAGGCACCGTGAACTCGGGCTCTAAATGTTGATTCTTCTATTGGTTGTCTATAAGGTTCAAGTGTTGAACCGGGAGCAGGACTACCTTTTGGAACAACGGTGATATTTACGGCTTCAAGTTTTTTTCCACAAGAAATTGATCCGGCAATTTCACCATTCTTAGCCCAGTTTAACCATCCAAAATCAGCACTATGAGCCTGATAATAAATATCATACAAATTAGCACCATATCCAGTTAAACGAATCTGAATAGCTTCAGCCTGCCTATTTTCACCAACAGTCCCACTTAATTCGCCATTACTATGCCATTGAGATTCCCATCCAATATCCTTTAAGTGGAGTCGATATTCAATACCACTCTTTCCTTCATCTGAATAGGTTAATTTAATGGCTTCAATCTGTTTATCCTCACCTGTTGTTCCGATCATATTATCTATGAAAGGACTTTCAACCCAACCAATATCCTGAATGTGGGTTTCAGCGATATTAACTGGGGTCATTCCTTTAGCTACAAATGGCCGTGTTGTTGGACCGGGAGCGTCAGCACCCTTTTCAACCAGGACAATCTGAATAGCCTGAAGTTTTCGGGAAAGGCCAGTTGAACCAGAATCCTCTCCGTTTTTGGCCCAGTCAAGCCAGCCAAGATCAGAAATATGAGATCGGTAATATACATCATAATTACCTGCGTCTAAACCTGTTAGCTGAATCCGAATAGCTTCCAGATTAAGAGCTTGGCCCGTTGTTCCAGACTCTTCACCGTTACTGCTCCAATCATCTTCCCAGCCAATATTACTGATATGACTTTGATATTCAATTGAGCTACCTTCTGAAAGATTAGCCTGAACCGTAAAAGCTTCTATTGCTTTGTCCTGACCTGTGGTCCCAGCAACTTCACCATTTTTTACACTGTCCATCCAACCTATCCCTGAGACATGAGCAGCATAACTGACCCGAATATCAGAATTCAACTCTTCCGCTAAAATAGGGTGACCAATAAACAATAAAGGAAAAATTAAGAAAAACCAACATATCTTATTAAAGATTTTCAAGTTTTACTTCCTTACCTTTAATTTTATTAAGTTAATAATATTATATTAACTTTTTATTGTAAAATCTAGAGCAAAAAAGGTGAAAAAAAGAACGGGAAATCATCCCGTTCGAATTTTTCATTATTTAAATTGAGGTTCTATTTCAACCGATTCAGTTACAGTAAAACTATAAACCGGATCCTTTGAAACCACCTTATTATTAATAGCCCAGCCTTTAAAGGAATCTTTTACTTCATCAGCTACAGTTAAGCGGCAAATTTCACCCTGGGTAAAATAACCTCCACCTGTTACTTTACCATACTCGTTAAGATTCATTCTAACTGTATAATATTTTAAATCTGATTCTTCAATAATATTTGAAGAAATTTCTTTTCCATTGGTCTTAATAATAGGATTAGTATCTTCTCCTTCAGGAACTGTCAGTTCAACTAAAGATGAAGCGTCTACTTTTCCAAAATTAACCAGTTTATCTTTGAGGCCCTTTTGCATATCAAAACGGGCATAATTAACAACTACAGAATCAGTTAGAGGTGCTATTTCAATATCAAAAGTCTGTTGTGGATTAAACTGAACGATTAATTGTCCGTTATTATCATAACTTAGATAGAGCGCATTTTCCTGATTATTAATAGTGTTTCCATCAACTTCAGCTAGAATATTTTTGTTTTCATCCCTAATTTTAACTTTCTTGGCCCCATAAATATAAAGGATTTTAGAATAACTACTTGAAAAATCTTCATAGCTATTTAAGGATTCAAGCCAGGATAAATTAAGTTCCATAGCATGATTCTGTAAAATGGGGCTCATGAAATTAAGTTTAAAAACCATTTTAGGTTCAGATCCCAGATATTTTGAAATTTTTGTTATATTAAGCGGATTAATATAATAAAGTTCTTTTTGAACTCTATCTATTAAGATAAAATCAGCCTGAGGGACTTCCTGTTTAGCTCCGCCAAAGAAAACAGCTGTTAATAATTCCAAACAACTTTGATATTTATTGACATAATTTTCCAGGTTTTTAAAGACGAAAGCAAAATCATTAACGAAAACGTTCTGAATATAGCCAGTATCAAATGAAGGCATAAATTGAAAAGGAACAATCGATTTTTCCTCTATCTTCATTTTCATGAACTTTTCCTTAAAGTTCTTATCATTTTCAACTCCAGCAGTATAATAAGTTTTTCCATATCGTCTATAACCAAAAACGCTTTCTGCTACCTTCGGAATTAAATCATTAGGATTACTAATGGAAATAATATTATTATACTTATCAGTTAAAGCTTCCTGATCTCGCGTATCTCTAGGACATTCAATTGAAAAACCAAATATATTTTCCTTGGGAATACCGGGAATTTCCCCCTGAGTAAGTCGGGCGGCCGTTAAATTGGCCGTAGAGGCCGCTCTTGAATAACCGGAAATAAGAATTTTAATATCCCCGGTAAAATTATTAGTTTTAATTGTGTTTTTAATTCCATCTAAAACCTGATCCGAGGCTATTTTAAAACCAGCAACATCTGTTCCAGTTCCTATATTAAAATTACCACCCCATTCAGATCCATAATGACCACCTCGTACAGCAACCAGAATGATTGTTGAATTCTCTACCTGTTTATATCCAATAGCATAACCAATTGAATTAATGTAAAGTTTTCCCTTAACAATTGGTGCCGGATAATAAACTGAATCTGTTACCTTATCTCCAGCTAGAACATTTAACCCTTCTTTTTGATAATCAATCTTAGCAGTATAGGAATAACCTAATTGATCATAGAAATTCAAAATATTTTCTTTGAGCGAAGGGGCTAAAGATAAATAATAGGCAAATTTTAATAAATCAAAATTCTTCTCTGTTGATGGTTTTAGTAGCCATTTATCATCATATTTATATGAATGCTTTCTTATTGTAGTATCATCTGAACCTAAATACTGGAATTCACCTGTTATCATTTTAAACCTCTTAATTAACTAAGTGCGGCAGCTACTCCCTTTAAAAAGGCTACCTCTCGTGCATAACCATTGAAATCATTGGGCGTTTCTAGAAACATCGGAAGTTGATTAATATGTTTATTTTTTATTATTTCAACAAAGGTTTCAATTCCTAAAAACCCATTACCTAAAATCTCGTGTCGATCTTTGTTTGTCTGATAATCGTTTTTTGTATCGTTTAAATGTAAGGCTTTTAATCTGTTAAGTCCTATTATTTTATCAAACTCTTCTAGAACATCATCTAAATTATTTTTTATATCATAACCGGCACAATAAGTATGGCAGGTATCAAGACATACCCCTAATTTTTCATTGAGCTGTGTTTTTGCTATTATTTCAGCAATTTCTTCAAAACTCCGGCCAATCTCTGTTCCCTTCCCGGCCATTGTTTCTAGAAGCACTATAACTTTTTGTTCTTTAAAAAGAGTTTTATTTAATATCTCTGTAATTCTACTAACCCCTGTTTGAACTCCATCTCCGGTATGTGAACCGGGATGAAAATTATAAAGAGTACAGGGTAATTGTGATAATCTCTCAAGATCTTCACTAAAAGCTCTATAAGCAAAATCACGAACTTCCTCTTTAGAGGAAGCCATATTTAAAGTATAGGGTGCATGTGCCAGAACTTCACCAAACTGATGTTCCTGCATATAAGAATTCCAGTCATCAGCTTCTTTCTGATCAAATTTTCTAATACTTCCACCTCTTGGATTCCTGGAAAAAAACTGAAAAGTATTGGCACCCATATCATAAGCTTCCTGGCTTGCTTTAAGATAACCTTTAGCAATACTTAAATGAGCTCCTATTGTTATTTTCATATTAACCTAATGCAACATCTAATATCATCATGATAGCAAAACCTAGCATGAATCCAACAGTTGCATAACTGATTTCTCCATTTTCTGTTAATTGACTCTCCGGAATTAGTTCATCTGAGACTACATAAAGCATAGCTCCGGCAGCAAAAGATAAAATAAACGGGAGAATTGTACTAATTAAGTATACAGCATAAGCCCCTAAAGCTGCACCTATTGGTTCTACAATTCCTGATAATTGACCAATCATAAACGATTTAAATCGAGTTAGCTTCTCTCTTCTTAATGGAATTGATACAGCTGCTCCTTCCGGGAAATTCTGAATTCCCATTCCAATAGTTAAAATTAGGGCTGAATTAAAGACAGCCTGTACCGGCTCAGCAGCTAAGGCTCCAAAGGCTACGCCAACAGCAAATCCTTCAGGTAAATTATGAATGGTTATAGCTAAAGCCAGGAGAACACTGCGCTCCCAGGATGATTTGACACCTTCAACATGATGAGATTCTATATGCATATGTGGAAGTAACCTATCCAGTAAAAAAAGAACCAGGCCACCAGACAAGAATCCTAAGGTAGGATAGAACCAGTCGAAAATACCAGTGCCCTCAGTCAGTTCCAAGGCAGGTGCTAAAAGTGACCAGAAGGAAGCGGCAACCATTATTCCGGCGGCTAAACCCAACATTACATTCAGAACACTCTTTTTAATATCTTTGAAAAAGAAAACCATGGCAGAACCTAAAGCTGTCATAAACCATGTAAACAATCCCGCTATAAAGGCTAATAAAATTGGATTTAATTCAAAATAACTCATCCTGTTTCTCCATGATACTTTAAACGTTTAAATTTCAAAAAAAGACAAACTATACAAAAAATTTTTACCCAATTTGTAAAAAACATATAAATTCGATAGAAAAATTTATAAATTTAGATAAAAACGAAAAAAATAGGATAAGTATATATTAAGAAACGGCTAAAGGAAATAATTATGGAAAATAAAATTTTATTAAGAGCAATCGGACAGTTCGAAATTTATCAGTTTTTAGAAAATATTGATGAGTTTACAGAATTTTATAAAGCAAACACAGATAATTTCGATATCTTTGAAATAGCAAATCTAAAAGATGTAGAGATAACAAAAATAAATGATAATTATACTCTTTATGATATGACATTAAGTCAAACAGAAGATCATTTCTGGTTAATTAAAGATGAACAGACCGGAATGTATGAACCGATTGACTCAAAAGAACAAGCCGAACATGTTGTCGCTACACTTAATGACGAACAATAGTTTTCCTTCACATAATAACTTATTTATACAATGCTTCAAACTTCGAAGCCATAAGAAAATGGGGTATTCCTTTGGAATACCCCATTTTATATTAGAGATAAGAAATTAGTTTTGTTCTTATTTAACGTCTTTTAAATTATAGAAGGCATTGATTCCGGCATATTCAGCATCTTCACCAAGATATTCATTGATTCTGAGTAACTGATTGTATTTAGCAATACGGTCGGTACGTGATAATGAACCAGTCTTAATTTGACCAGCGTTTGTTGCAACAACCAGGTCAGAAATAGTTGTATCTTCAGATTCACCTGAACGGTGGGAAACAACAGCAGTATAACCAGCTTCTTTAGCCATTTGAATAGCGTTTAAGGTTTCAGTAATAGAACCAATCTGGTTAACTTTAATAAGAATTGAATTAGCAACGCCCATTTCAATTCCCTTCTTTAGACGTTTGGTATT
>CANQNI010000004.1 GCA_947625175.1 uncultured Eubacteriaceae bacterium
TTAATGAATCTGAAAATAAGCAAAAAGCTCTTGATTCAGCTTTAAAAAATATAGAAAAAAATTTTGGAAAAGGTTCTATTATGCGTCTTGGGGATGAAGCTTCTCAAGATATAGATGTTATTTCTACTAGTTCGATTGGAATTGATAGAGCTTTAGGAATTGGAGGAATCCCTAGAGGAAGAGTTACAGAAATCTACGGACCTGAATCATCTGGTAAAACAACTATAGCACTTCATATAATTGCTGAAGCTCAAAAGAATGGCGGATTTGCAGCATTTATTGATGCAGAACATGCATTGGATCCTGTTTATGCTAAAAATTTAGGGGTTGATATTGATAATTTAATTATCTCTCAACCAGATACTGGAGAACAGGCTTTAGCAATCTTAGAAGAATTGGTTCGTAGTGGAGCCCTTGATGTTGTAATAGTTGACTCTGTAGCAGCTTTAGTTCCAAAAGCTGAAATAGACGGGGAAATGGGAGATTCCCATGTTGGGTTACATGCTAGATTAATGTCCCAGGCTCTAAGAAAACTAACAGGAATAATTAAAAAATCTAATACTTCAGTTGTTTTTATAAATCAACTAAGAGAAAAAGTAGGTGTTTTATTTGGAAATCCTGAAGTAACCACTGGTGGAAGAGCTCTTAAGTTCTATTCAACTATTAGAATGGATATAAGAAGAATAGATTCTATAAAACGTGGTCCAGATTTTATTGGAAATAGAACCCGAGTAAAAGTTGTTAAGAATAAATTGGCTCCTCCATTTAAAACTGCAGAGTTTGACATAATGTATGGTGAAGGAGTTTCAGCTGATGGTGACTTATTAGATGTTGCAGTTGAAGAAGATATTATACAAAAATCAGGATCATGGTTCTCTTATAATGGTGAAAGACTAGGGCAAGGTCGTGAAAATGCAAAATTGTTTTTCGAGGATCATCCAGAAGTTCGTAATGAAATAAAAGCTCGTCTTCAAGAAACTTTTAAAACTCATGTCAACTTCGAACAAGAAGATGATGTTACTGAAGAAATTGAAGAAGAAGATGATTTTGATTTAGGAAAAATTGACGTTTAGGCTTTACAAATAAAATTTAATGTTGTATAATACAATCTTTGCTGAATTATTAATCTAGAGAGTTTTATATGGATAAACTTTTAAATAAAGCTATTAAGACAAAGACTATTACTGAAGATGAACTAAAGAAGCTTACTGACTATATTAATTTACCTGAGAATCAGGATGATTTCTATATGTCCAGTAGCTCTAAGAAAGACCGGATTGGTAATTATAGAGAATTTTTCTTAAACCCAAGTGATCTTGAAAATCAGAAAAAGTTTAAAATTTACGAGATCAGTGGTCCTAGAGATTTAGTTGCCTTTAAACTTCAGTATTATGATATCTTAAGAGATGAAAATACAAGTTTTCTTAAGAAATCAATGCTTCTTTATACTTTACAAAAGCGTATTGAATATACTTTTAAGAAAGAACTAAAGGAGCCAGATGATTTAAAGCAGTATAAGGAAATTGAGAATTTATTAAATAAAGTTAAAAAAGCTAGATCATATTATGCTTATAAAGTTTTTTTAGATAATAATTCTAGTGATAAAAAAATTAAGAATTCTAATGATTCTGTTACTAAAGTTGTGAAAAAAAGTAAGTAAACCATATGATCGCGAATTATTTAATTTGAGGAAAGTCCGAGCACTATAGAGCAGGATGCCGGATAACATCCGGTGAAGGTGACTTCAAGGAAAGTGCAACAGAAAATAAACCGCCATATTTAATATGGTAAGGCTGAAACGGTGCGGTAAGAGCGCACCAGCATTTAGGTAACTAAATGGCTTTGTAAACCCCATCCAGTGCAAGACCAAATACAATAGTAAAAGACAGTTGCTCGCTGTTATTGGTGGTAGGTCGCTTGAATTTATTGGTGACAATAAATCTAGACAGATGATCATTTAAACAGAACTCGGCTTACAGGTTTACTTCTTGAATAGATTGCATCGTTATTGACGATGCTTTTTTTATTTCTCAAGAATTTCATTTTGTTCTTTATGAATATAAACTACTTTACCTATAATATGAATATTATTTTGATGAATATTATAAACTTCAGCATTATAGTCTAATGAAGCTGGCTGGAGAATTATATTATTCTTATTTTCTAAAACTTTTCTAATTATTAAATTATTCTCATTTATATGAAGAGCTACATAATTTTGGGGTAATTGAACATTGCCAAGTTTAATTATTATAAAATTTCCCTTAGAAATAAACGGAGCCATAGCATTGTCTTGAATTTGATAACCTATAACAGCTCCCCATTTACTTAGTAGTTCAATCGGAATATTTAATTCCTGGTCAATCTTCTCATTTGAAAATAATGGTAAATTATATTTTATTGATTTAAAAATTGGAACACTGGTTAGAGAAGAGTCTTCGTTTAATATTTCATTTTCAAAAATTGAATTACTGGTTCCTGATAACCAATTAGGGTTTACATTAAAGTGCTTTGCAATTGCCTGAATAGTAGTCATCTTAGGAATCATTTCACCACGAGTATATCTTGAAATAGTAGGTGGAGAAAGATTTAAAACTTTGCCAAGAGAATAAGTTGTTTCATTATAATCCTTCATCAACTTTTTAAGTCTAATTCCTAAAAGATTCTTATCAATATTATTATTCATACAATTACCTTATTATTAAAATTTTAAAATTACAAATAATAAATCGCAATTTCTAGAATTATTTTAATTGAATAATATAAAATTTCAATCAGATTATATTAATTGATATTATAATTATCATTAAGCTAAAGTTAGTTAGAAATTAATGAAAAAAGAAAAACAGGAATACTTACAACATAGAATTAAACCATTTGTTTCATCTGATTCACGTGTACTTATATTAGGAACATTTCCATCTCCAAAATCTAGAGAGATTGGATTTTATTATGGCCATCCACAAAATAGATTTTGGAAAGTTTTAGCAGCAATATTAAAACAGAAAATCCCAATGACAGTTGATGAAAAGAAAGAATTTTTAAAGAGAAATAAAATAAGTCTTTGGGATGTTTTAGATTCTTGTTCTATTACTGGAGCAAGTGATTCTAGTATTAAGAATCCAAAGCCTAATAATATTGCTGAAATAATAAAAGATACTGATATTAAACATATATTTTTGACTGGGCAAAAAGCTGGACAACTTTATAAGAAGTATTGTCAAGGTAAAGTTGATTTAAATTTTACTATTTTACCTTCAACCAGTCCTGCTAATTGCGCCATGAATTTAGAAACTCTAGAAAATAAATATAGAATAATTCTTAATTATTTAGAATAATATGAATACTGAATTATCAACTCAAATAAATCAGAAATTAAATAAACACCCTTTAATCGTTTTTAAAGATGTTACTAAAGTTTATCATTCTGGAGAAGTTACAATTAATGCAGCTAACGGTATTAATTTTGAAATTAACCAGGGTGAGTTTGTTATTGTAGTCGGTCCATCAGGCGCAGGAAAAACTACTGTTTTAAATATTTTAGGTGGTATGGATAATGCAACTGATGGAGAAGTAATAATAGATGAAGAACATTTAGAAAATCTTTCTCAAAAAGAATTAACAGAATATAGACGTTATGATACAGGATTTGTTTTTCAGTTTTACAATTTAATTCAAAACTTAACTGCTCTAGAAAACGTAGAAATGGCTGCTCAGGTTTGTGAAAATCCAGCTGATGCTAAAGAGACATTAGAAAAAGTAGGGTTAATTGATCGAATAAACAATTTTCCATCTCAATTATCTGGTGGGGAACAACAAAGAGTAGCTATAGCCAGAGCTTTAGTTAAACAACCTAAACTTTTATTATGTGATGAACCAACTGGAGCATTAGATTATAAAACCGGAAAAACTATTTTAAAATTACTCCAGGAAACGAGTCAGAGAGATAATATGACAGTAATTCTTATTACACATAATACAGCTATTACTCCAATTGGTAATAGAGTTATTCATATGAAAAATGGAAAAGTAGAACAAATAGAAATCCAAACAAATCCAATAAGTATTGATGAAATTGAATGGTAATTCGTTTTGTAGCTAACAAAAGCTACAAAACGAATTTTTTATTTCAAAGCATTTTCTAAAACTATTTTTAAAGTATCTAAAATCTCTTTAGAAGCTGCAGCAATACAACACTCTTTATCGAATTCTACATAACCTCCTGCTTCTCTTATTATAATAATACCTGGTGCTATATCCCAAAGATGAGGAGCATAAGAAATTTTACCTTGAAAACCTCCTTCAGAAACCAGGGCTAAATCATAAGATGTACAACCGTTCATTCTTGGTTTTCCAAATGTATTAGTTACTTCTTGAGCTATTTTTAGTTGCGTAATTAAAATATTAGAGTTTTTCTTAAAATCTGTTATTGAAATCATCGCTTTTGGAATTTCAGTAGCCCTTACTTTTATTAGTTGATTATTACAATAAGCTCCTTTACCTTTAATAGCAGAATACATTTTATGAAAAGTTGGTAGATAAATAATTCCAAAAGTTGGATTATGATTTTCTATCAAAGCTACCTGAGTTCCATATATAGGGATTCCATTAGCAAAATTCCAGGTTCCATCAATAGGATCAATCGTATAAAAAGTACCTTCTTCTCTCGTATTTGATAAAGTTTCTTCACTTAATATTGGAATATTAGGAGTAATTTCTTTAATTTTATTAATTATTTCTTTTTCAAATCTTAAATCAGTTTCGGTAACTATATCATCTTGACCTTTAGGAAGAGCTATTAAAGAAAGGTTACTTTCCCAGAGTTTATAAATTAAATCTTTTAACTCATTAACTAAATAGGTATAATTTATTGTCATTTTATTTATAATAATTATTTGAAATTAATATTTATAATAATTATACAATTTTAAATAAAGAGATAAAATGTTCGAGCTAATTAATATTAAAGGAAATACCTACTATTTTAATGGACCTGTTAAGATAGGATTAATCAAATTAAATGATAATGAAGTAGTTCTAATTGATAGTGGAAATGATAGAGATGCTGGTAAAAGAATCAAAAAGATTTTAGACGAAAATAATTGGAAATTAAGAGCTATTTATAATACACATTCGCATGCTGATCATATTGGAGGGAATAGATACTTACAAAATCAAACAAATTGTAATATTTATGCTCCTGTTAAAGAAAGTTATTTTGCTAATAATCCAATAATGGAACCAATTTCTTTATATGGAGGAAATCCATTTAAAGATTTAAAACATAAATTTTTATTAGCAAAGGAAAGTGATGTTAAACCACTTACACAAGAAGTTCTTCCAGAAGGTTTTGAAATAATTGATCTTCCTGGTCATTCAATTGAAATGGTAGGCTATAGAACACCAGATAATGTTGTTTTCATAGCTGATTCAATTTCAAGTAAAGAGACAATTGATAAATATAAAATAAACTTTACTTATGATATTGAATCTTTCTTAAAAAGTTTAGATACTGTTAATAAGATTAAGGCTGACATTTACATTCCATCCCATGTATCTCCATTAGAGAGTATTGAGGAATTAGTTGAATATAATAGGGATAAAACTTATGAAATAGCTAATGAAATAGTAAATATTTGTGAAGAACCTAAAACCCAGGAAGATATCCTGAAAATTCTATTTGATCAATTTAATTTAAAGATAAATCATGAACAATATGTTTTATTAGGAGCTACTATAAGATCTTATTTATCATGGTTAAAAGATCAAAAGAGACTTAATACTTTTTTTAAAGATAATAAACTATATTGGGTTTTTTCCGAATAATTTCTTTAGATAAATTAAAATTAGTAAAAGAAAATTTAAATAAGATTAATAGAATTCTAGATTTTAGAATTAATTTGGATATAAATAAAAAAAAGAAAGGTTTTGTCATGTTAGTTTCTACAATTAGTAATATTCCTGGAAAAAATTACCAGGTCTTAGGATTAGTCCAAGGCGCTCATATTGAAGCTGTTAATATTGGAAAAGATATTGGTCAATCTTTCAAAAATATGTTTGGTGGCGAATTAAAATCTTACAGTGCATTAATGGACAATGCTAGAAAAACTGCAGTTGATCGAATGGTAGCTGATGCTCAGTCAAAAGGAGCTGATGCAATAGTTGGAGTTCGTTTTGATTCACCTGATATTACTGGTGATTCGGCTTCCTTCCTCGTTTATGGAACTGCTGTAAAATTTGTTTAATTTTGTTTGTTTAATCAACTCCTATTTAATAGGAGTTTTTTTTTGTAAAGATAAAGATTATTAAAGTTTGCATTTAGTAGTACTATAAAATAATAACTAAAAAAACGATAAATATAATAAAAATTATATTTATCGATTGTCTAAAGGTAATGCTGTTTTACAGCTTTAACTTTTTTATAATCTGAGAGCATTTAAATAAGTTAAATTTTCATTATGTTAATTTCTACATCTTCCTCGGCTGCAATTACCTCCTCCGCAATAATCATATCCATTTTCCTGTCCATAACCAGGACATTCATCTGATTCAGAATACGGACATATACCTGCTCCATAATTAGGATATTCAGCAGTTTCATAATAAGGACAATTATCATTGGGACAATAAAAATCAGTTTTTTCATTATTATAATTATCAGTAGCTTCGGGAACTACTTCATTCGAATCTCGTACTGGTACAACCATTTGAGAAGTAGAAACAGGAACTACTTGCTGAACTGTTTCGAAATTTTTTCTGTTTTAGCGTAGGTTACTAGTCGCAAAATTCCATATTAAAGAGAAAATTTCCATTAATATAGATCTTGAAATTACTAACCATTTAGGAATATGTTATTAACAGTTCCAACGTTCCGCCAAAACGTGTTCTAATATGGGCATCAATCATTTCTCCGAAATCTAAAGTTTATCTTCAGATCTCGGGGGCTGCAATGCTGAAGTTGCCATACCAGCATCTATAACTGTTTTCGAAATGTCATCTTCCAGAGGTTCGTAGCATCATTTAATTAAAGATCATGCTAAAACTTAAAAGCATTCGAAAACTTACAATTTACAAAATAGAATCAGAAAACCCCATAAACCTGCGCCCTATAATCAGGGCGGCGCTAAAATGAACATTGAGTTTTCTTAGATTGGCATATTTTTCCAAACCTATTTTAGTTGTATAGGCAGGATTTACTTTGGCAAAACCCACTGCCTGTCTCTTGCAGGCTCTCTCCAGTGTTTCAATGAATCTGGAGTAATCAAATTGATGAATTATCTTGTTATAGGATTTGTTTTTATTCTTCCTCTGTTTTGCCTTGGTCCGCCTGAAATCCAGGTCTTCTACTATGACAGGTTTACCAATTTTAAAAGCCCGGGTGGCTATTTGTTTACAGACATCTCTTATTTCAGCCAGAGCTCTATTACCTGTTCCATGATAGTTTAGTTCTATTTTTTCTAAAGAGCAAATATTCCCGCTACTATCAAGTTCAACGGTTGCCAGGAACCCATCATTGTAATCAATTGACAAAACCCCTCTTTCAGGATCCGTCTTTGGCTTGATATCATCTGTATCGAAAATAATCTGAAGATACCATTTCCCATTCCCTCTCTTGTGAAAACGGTAGGTTATCGGACGCTTCCCTTCCTCTTTAGTTAGAGCAGCCAGATAATATCTTAACAGATCAGCGCAATAACGGATCCGAATCCCTTCAACTTCAATAGTCTTAGGCTTCCCTTTCTCTCTAAATGGAAGATCAATTAAAAGCTTCATGGAAAACTTTCCATCCTCCTGGGGCGCTAATTGCACGATCTGATTGCAATTTTTTTCATCAATCCTTCCAATATAGAAGATATTATGATTGAGCCAATAATAATGCTTTTCCTTCCAATCGTCAAAGTTTGAATAACCTGACTTTTCAAGATGGAACTGAGCTTTAAAATTTCTTTTGCTACCGTAGGTTAGCGGAATGTGACCACTTTTAATCTGCTTTTTTAGTTTTTCCTGTCTGGTTTTAAGCCGCTCAAGCTTTCCCTTCCACTCATGGAGCGTTTTCTTCTTTTGTCTTAATTCAATTGCCTGTTTAGGGTTAATTTTATTATTTCTAGCCAGTTCCTTTAATTTCTCAACTCTGATCTCGATCGTTTTAATGTCGCTTTCCAGGGCTTTAATCTTTTGGGAGAGCCCCTGTTGCTCTTCCTTTTTTAGTTCGAGAAGTGCTTTGTGTCTGCCCTTCTCTGAACGGATAATGGAATTGGCTGTCCTGGTTAGAATATTGTAATGTTTTTTGATGAACTTAGTGTATTCGGGATAGCTCTCATACTTATTCAAAAAGCTTTCCGAATTAATGTCATCAAACACTCTCCGGCTGATTTTTTGGAATAGTTTAACATTCTCATCCAGATAGCTGTAGAGTTTTTCTGTTTCAGGAAGCAGAGCTTCAGCTGTCATTTCCATCTCTTTTTTTCTTTTTCTCCTCTATGTTCTTCTCAGCCGTTCTTAACAGTTTCTTTTGCTCTTCATAACCACGAAGCCGATAGTATTTTCCAGTAAAAGAAGCTACAAGACTCATGAAATCCTGCATTAATTCTTCAGTCAAACTCTTGTCATTTTCATCAAAAGCGTAGACTATCTTAACGCCATAAGAACCAAAGAGTTCTTCTAAGTAGCGGTTTCCAAAACGGCTTAGCCGATCCTTTTGAGTTACGCGAATCGTATCGATTTTCCCTTCCTTAGCCAATTTGATTAACCGGTTTAGACCTCTCCGGTTTTCGTTTAACCCGCTGGCTCCATCTTTAACTTCATAATCCGCTTCACCATATTTATCCTTAAGTCTTTCAAGCTGGTTTTGCATTAATTTTTTATTCCCATCGCTGCTTCTAGCGTAATGGACCGTGCCTTTTTCTTCAGCTCTCATTGGCTGACCAATAATGGTCAGAATTTCCTCTTTACTATAGAGCGTTTGGCCACCCGGAGTTCTGAAAGCCGTTAATTTACCTGCATCTCTCCACCTTCTAACTGTTTGAGGCGTAACCCGGAGCATATGAGCAGCTTCTCCAACCGTTATCCGTTCTGAATATTCTATTTTCATTATTTTGTTATACTATATTATTACAGTTAATGCTATTGTTTCTATAAAATAAATTTTAACTACCCTTAACAGTTTCTTCTACAAGATTTTATTATTAATTTAAAATATGAGTATTATAAAAATCAATCGATCATACTTAGCAATGTCGTAATAATATCTTAGAAGGAGACGATTTAATTTTGTTTTAAATAATTGTGGCATTTTCATATACATAATTTAAAATACTTGCCTCAATAATTATTGAGAATTATTTTCGATATATTATTACTATTTCTAATCGTTTCTATATAATTCTATAACCTAAGGAGTTTGTTATAATTGAATTATTGTATTATTTGAATTAAAAGTATCAAATATTAACTTATAGAATTTCTTAATTCAGAAAGTAATTTAAATGGAACAGAAAAATACTATTATAGGGGATCAACATTTAAATATAAATAACAATAATAAAAAATATTATATTTTAACATTTGGCTGTCAGATGAATGAAAACGACTCTGAAAAAATTGCAGGAATGTTAGAAAATATGGATTATAGTCCTACTTCTAGTCCGGAATCAGCTGACATAATTATAATTAATACTTGTAGTGTTCGTGCGACAGCTGATCAAAGAGCTCTTGGAAATATTGGTTCAATTAAAACATTAAAGAAAAAAAATCCTAACCTAATTATTGGAATTTGTGGTTGTATGATGCAACAACAGGAAAATGTTGATTATATAACTTCAAAACATCCTGAAATAGATATTATTTTTGGAACTTTTAACATTAACCGTTTTCCAGAATTACTTGCTCAACGAATTAGTACAGATAAAAGGGTTATTGAAGTCAATGAAGAAATAACATCTATTGATGAAGTTGTTCCAGTTAAGCATAAGTATCCCTTTAAAAGCTACGTAACTATTATGCAGGGATGTAATAACTTTTGTTCATATTGTATTGTCCCTTATGTAAGAGGAAGAGAGAGAAGTCGTTTACCAGAATCCATCATAACTGAAGTTAAAGATCTAGTTAAAAATGGAACTAAAGAAATAACTTTACTTGGACAAAATGTAAATTCCTATGGTAATGATTTAAATAATAAAAATATTAATTTTGCTCATCTTTTAAATGATTTAAATAAAATTAATGGTTTAGAACGAATTCGTTTTATGTCATCTAATCCAAAAGATTTTAATGATGAATTATTGCTGGCTCTAAAATCTAATGAGAAAGTAATGCCTGCATTACATTTGGCACTTCAATCTGGTTCTACCCGAATACTAAAAAAAATGAATAGACATTATACGAAAGAAGAGGCAATAGCTTTAATTAAAAAAATTAAAGATAATATTCCAGATATTGCAATTACAACTGATATTATTGTTGGTTTTCCTGGCGAAACAGAAGAAGATTTTCAGGATACAGTCGATTTATTAAGAGAATGCCAATTTGATAATGCTTTTACTTTTATTTACTCTAAACGAAATGGAACTAAAGCTGCAGAAATGCCAGATCAGATTGATGAAGAAACAAAACATAAACGAATTGCAATTTTATTAGATCTATTAAAAGAACAAGCCCAACATATAAATGATAAATATCTTAATAAAGTAGAAAAAGTTTTAGTTGAAGAGATTAGTCAAAAAGATTCTTCTAATGTTTCTGGTAGAACTCCAAATGGAAAATTAATCCATTTTAAAGGAGATGAAAAACTAATTGGACAAATTCTCCCGGTTAAAATAACCGAGGTTGGACCTTACTCAATGAAAGGAACCCTAATGGAGGTTTAAGATGGGATTAACGCCCATGATGTTACAATATCTCGAAGTTCATGATAAAGCTAAAGACGCTATTCTTTTTTTCCGTTCTGGTGATTTTTATGAAATGTTCTTTGATGATGCAATTTTAGCCTCTAAAGAATTAGAAATTACCTTAACTGGAAAGAATTGCGGATTAGATGAAAAAGCTCCCATGTGTGGTGTTCCGTATCATTCTGCTGATAATTATATTGCTAAACTTATCGAAAAAGGTTATAAAGTAGCAATTTGTGAACAACTTGAAGATCCTAATTTAACTAAGGGATTAGTCAAAAGAGATATCGTCAGAATTGTTTCTCCTGGAACTATAGTTGACAATAATTACCTTAATCCTGAAAGAAACAACTTCATAATGTCTTTATATGGTGATAAAAGAAAAAATATTGGTTGTGCATTTCTGGATTTATCCACAGGAGATTTCCAGGTTTCAGAATATCACGGTAATGATCCACTAGAATTCTTACTTAATCAATTAAGTAGATTCCAACCAACTGAGCTTCTTATCCATTCTGGTTATTATGAAAATACATTAGTAATGGAGGAATTAAAGAAACGTTTTAATATATTTTCTCAACCATATCCTTCAAAGTATTTCGAAACGAAAAGAGCTGAAGAACGAATCTGTAAACAATTTAACATTTTCTCTATTGAATCGTTAGGCTTAAAAGATAGAGATAATGCTGTAAGGGCAGCAGGGGCACTATTAAGTTATATAGATGAAACTCAAAAGCAGGATATTAAACATCTAAATACTATAACTATTAATGAATCTGAAAAAGTAATGAGTTTAGATAGTGCTACAATAAGAAATCTTGAGTTAACTAAAACCATAAGAAGTGGTGAAAAAAAGGGTTCTTTATTAGGAATTATTGATAAAACAAAAACTGCTGCTGGAAGCCGCTTATTAATATCCTTGATTGAAGCTCCTTTACTTGATAGAGACGAAATTGAAAATCGATTAAACAGAACACAAGAATTATTTGAAGATAAGGAATTAACACTAGAAATTGGTAATTACTTATCCCAAATTTATGATTTAGAAAGAATATGCTCCAAAATTTCTTATGGAACAGTTGTAACAGCGGATTTAATCTCATTAAAACAATCTATTAATGCTTTTAATAAATTAAAAGATTTAATTGATAATTCGGATTTAAATTATATAAAAGAGGATTTTAAAAATCAGGATCGGTTAATAGATATATTTGATCTTATCGAAGAAAGTATAGACGAAGAAAATGACGTTAAAAGATTTGGTCGAATCTATAAAATCAAAAGAGGTTATAACTCGGAATTAGATAAATATCGGGCCGCAACTGAAAATGGTTCAAAATGGCTTACTAAATTAGAAGAAAAAGAACGGGAAGCTACTGGAATTAATAATCTTAAAATTAAATCAAATAAAGTATTTGGATATTTTATAGAAGTTCCAAATGGAAAAAAAGATTTAGTTCCGCAAAGATATTCTCGAAAACAGACTTTAGTTAATGCTGAACGTTATTTTACAGAAGAATTAAAAAAACTTGAAGAGAAAATAGATGAAGCTGAAGAAAATATGGAACAGCTCGAATCTAAATTGTTTAAGGAAGTAATTGATACAATCCAAAAAGAAATTCTTAGAATTCAACAAGTAGCTAAATTATGTGCTAAATTAGATATCTTTCAATCTTTTGCTGAAGTAGCTCGAGAAAACGATTATGTCAGACCTAGAATAAATAATAAAAATGAAATTATGATAAAAAAAGGAAGACACCCTGTAATAGAAAATTTTACTGGTCGAAACTTCTTTATTTCAAATGATACTAACTTAAATGATAAAGAACAATTAATGTTAATAACAGGTCCCAATATGGCCGGAAAATCAACTTATATTAGACAAATTGCCTTAATTGTTCTATTAGCCCAAATAGGTTCATTTGTTCCTGCTGAAAGTGCAACTATAGGAATTGTCGATCGAATTTTTACCAGAGTAGGAGCGTCAGATGATATTTCAACAGGTCAAAGTACCTTTATGGTAGAAATGGCTGAAGTCAGTAATATTTTAAAAAATGCTACGGATAAGAGTCTTGTTATATTAGATGAAATAGGCAGGGGAACAAGTACGTTTGATGGAATATCAATTGCTTGGGCCGTTTGTGAAGATCTTTTAAAAAGAAAAATTAAAACATTATTTGCTACGCATTATCATGAATTAACAGAACTGGAATCTAAAGACGGTTTTGTTAATTATAGTATTCCAGCCAAGGAAACTAAAGATGGAGTTATCTTCTTAAGAAAGATTCAGAAGGGACGTGCTGATCAGAGTTATGGTGTAGAAGTTGCTAAGTTAGCCGGTTTTCCTAAGCGGGTATTAAACAGAGCAAATAAAATTCTTGACTCATTAGAAGCAAATGATATCAAACTTGATTCTACTATAAAACGAACTCAAAAAACCCAAGAACAACTTAGTTTATTCTCTTTTAAACCAACTTATGAACCTCACCCAGTTTTAGAAGTTTTAGATAATATAAATCCAGATGAGATAACTCCAAAAGAAGCTCAAGATTTCCTTTATAAACTAAAAGAAATTTACAATGAAAATAAAGACACTTAATCAGGAAGTTATTAATCAGATAGCAGCAGGTGAAGTAATTGTTCAACCTGCTTCTATTGTTAAAGAATTAATCGAAAATTCAATTGATGCTAAAGCTAACAGAATTGAAATTTCAATTAGAAATGGTGGTAAAAAAGAGATAATTATAAATGACAATGGAGTTGGAATTAATTATGATGATATCCCTTTAGCCTTTAAAAGACATGCTACGTCCAAAATTAATTATCTTTCTGATTTAGAAGATCTTTCAACTATGGGTTTTCGTGGAGAGGCTTTATCAAGTATAGCAGCTGTAGCTAAAGTTACTATTATAACCAGAGCTCGGGATGAGGAACTTGGTAGTAAAACTTATTTTGAAAATGGAAATTTAATCGAACAGTCTGTTTATCCTTTTGAAGAGGGAACTTCTATAACAGTAGCTGATCTATTTGAAAATATTCCAGCTAGATATAAATTTTTAAAAAGTGATAAAAAAGAAGAAGCAATAATTCGCGATATTGTAGAAAAGTTGGCTCTATCCCATCCTGATATTAGTTTCAGTTATACAAATAATGAGAAAAAAATATTTAAAACACCCGGGAACAATTCGCTTACCGATACTGCTTTTATAATTTTTGGAGGAAATTTCTCAAAACATTTATATCCTTTCGAAACAGAGAATCTCCCTATGAAGATTTATGGCTTAATTGGGGATTTAGATGCTAGAAGAACTTATCGAGATAATCAAATTTTCTTTTTAAATGGTAGATATATAAAAAGTAATTTATTATCAAGAGCCTATGAGGAAGAATGGGAAGGTAAACTAATGAAACATCAATATCCTAGTGGAATTATCTTTATTGATTTACCTTCTTATATGATTGATGTAAATGTGCATCCACAAAAAATTGAAGTAAATATTTTAAATAAAACCTTAGTAACTTTATTATTTAAACAATGTATTCGTCAGGTTTTAGAAGATTTGGATTTAATTCCTAAATTCATAGAAAATGAACTAGTTATCGAAGAACCAGTTGATGAACCTAAAACGGAATATAAGATTGATTTAGAACAGGAGAAATTTGATTTAAACAATGTTCCTAAAAAGAATGAGAAACAGGATATCAATTATAGTCAAAGCTCTGTTTCAATTAAAAATGAAAATATTTTAACTGAAAATACTAATTCAGCTGATACTTCAAATAATAATTCTAAATTTTTATTTGAAAATTTAACTCTTATAGGTGTTTTATTTGATACTTATATTCTTCTAGAAGACGCGGATACTTTTTATATTATTGATCAGCATGCTGCTCACGAAGCTATTCTCTATGATCAGTATAATCGAATAATTAACTCAAATAATAGTTTCGATTCCCAAAGAATTATTCCACATTTTATTGAAGTTACTAATAAAGAATTAGAATCATTTAATAAAGTAAAAGGATCTTTAAATAAATTTGGTTTTCAGGCTGATCTTGAAGATAATAAAATTAAAGTTTCTGCTGTTCCTGTTATCCTTAACATAGAACAAAATCCTAAACTTATAATTTCGATGTTAAATTATCTTGATAATATTTCATCTAATAGACCTGACTACGGACTAAGTAAAGTAATATCGATGTCCTGTAAAGAAGCAATTAAGGCTGGAAATAAAATTAGTAAAGCTGAAATTAAAACTTTATTAAGTAATTTAAGTCAAATCGATAATCCATATACCTGTCCACATGGTAGACCAGTGATTCAGAAAAGAAGTCAACATGAAATTGAAAAACTATTTAAACGAATCGTCTGATAAACCAGTTATTCCTTTTATTGTTGGTCCCACTGCAAGTGGTAAAACTGATATGGCTATTGAATTAGCACAGGAATTAAACACTGAAATTATATCGGCCGATTCTATGCAAATCTATAAATATATGGATATAGGAACAGCTAAGCCAACAAAAGAGGAACAACAAAGAGCAAAGCATCATCTTATAGATTTCGTTGAACCAGATCAAAATTATTCGGTAGCGAACTATTATAAAGACGCTATAACTTTAATAAATAAATTTTTAGAACAGAATAAAACTCCAGTAATTTGTGGTGGAACTGGCCTTTATATAAATGCTTTAAGTCTTCCTTATTCATTTTCTAATAATACAAATCCTGAAATAAGAAAAGAATTGGAAAAAAAATCGCTAACAGAAGAGGGAAAAAAGCAACTTTATCAAGAACTACTTCAGGTCGATCCTCAATCAGCAGAAAAAATTCATCCTAATAATATTAAACGGGTTATTCGTGCTTTAGAAATTTATAAATCAACAGGGAGTCCTAAATCAGAATTAGATAAAAAAGGAAGAAAACAGGAACTTAGTTATACACCTGTTTTACTAACCCCAGACTTAACAAGAGAAACTATTTATAACAGAATTAATCTGCGGGTTGATAAAATGATTAATCAGGGTTTAATTGATGAGGTCAGGGCTTTAGATAATAGATATGACCGAAACCTAATAAGTCTACAAGCTATTGGCTACAAAGAATTCTTCAACTATTTCGATAATAAACAAACTTTAGAAGAAACAATAAGAATTTTAAAAAGAGATACTAGACATTTTGCCAAAAGACAACTCACCTGGTTCAGGAAAGATCCACGAATAATCCCTGTTAATTATTAGTACTTTTAATGATATTGGGTAAAAATTGATTGAGGTATTAAAATGAAACAAGAAAAAATTGTATTAGCAGGTGGATGTTTTTGGGGAGTTGAAAGGTATTTTCAATCGCTCAAGGGAGTTATTGATACTAAGGTTGGTTATGCTAATAGTAAATATGAAAATCCATCTTATGAATTAGTTTGTACTGGTCTTACTAAAGCTGCTGAAGCAATCGAAATAGTTTTTAATCCAGAAGAAATCTCTTTAAAGGACTTATTAGACGAATATTTTAAAATAATTGATCCCTATTCACTAAATAAACAGGGAAACGATGTTGGAACACAATATCGCACTGGTATTTATTATACAAATAATCAAGAAAAGAAAATTATTGACGAAGTAGTTAATGAATTTATCGCTCAACATGGTAATAAACCAATTGCTGTTGAAATAGAACCACTTAAAAATTTCTTTAATGCTGAACAATATCATCAAGATTACCTACTTAAAAATCCTTATGGCTACTGCCATATTCCAATTCCAGAAGCCCAAGAAGGCAGTATCGTAGATAAACTAACAAAATAGATTAAGGAATTTAAATTGGAGTTACAAATCGATCAGGAAATTATTGATTTTATTAATCAGGCTGAACAAGAATTAAGTGATCAATTTAGATCCCTTGAGGAACTAGCTGATTATAATCAGTTAAGAGTTATTAACGCAATGAAAAAGGCTCAATTAGCAGAGAGACATTTTCTTCCTGCTACTGGTTATGGTTATGATGATCAAGGAAGAGAGGCAGTTGAGAACATTTTTAAAGATATCTTTAATGCTGAAGCTGCTTTGGTAAGACCACATATTTCCTCAGGGACTCATGCTATTGCTTGTGCTTTATATGGAAATTTAAAACCAGAAGATGAAATTTTAGCTATTTCCGGAACTCCCTATGAAACAGTTAAAACCTTCATTAATGATGAAAATGAAAAGGGTCATGGAACCTTAGCAGATTATAATATTTCGTATAAAGAGATTCCATTAAAGAATGATCAAATAGATATAGACAAAGTCCTTGATTCGATAACTGAAAAAACCAAATTAATTTATATTCAAAGATCAACTGGTTATGCTTGGCGTAAAGCTTTTACTTTAGATTACCTGGAAACTATAGCTAAAGAAATTAAACAGAAAAAATCTGATTGTATTATTTTTCTCGATAATTGTTATGGGGAATTTCTAAGTAAACAAGAACCTCTTTCAATTGGAATTGATTTAATTGCAGGTTCATTAATAAAAAATCCTGGTGGTGGATTAGCTCCAACTGGAGGATATGTAGCTGGAAGAAAAGATTTAGTTCATAATGCAGCCTGTCGCTTAGCAGCTCCTGGAGTTGCAGGAGAAACTGGTTCAACTTTAAGTTGGGCTAAATCTGTTTTACAGGGAATATTTTTTGCACCTTCAGTTACTGTCAGTGCTCTTAAAAATGCAATCTTAATCAGTTATATTTTTGATAAATTAGGCTTTGAAGTTTGTCCAAAGCCTGAAGATGAAAGAAGTGATATTATTCAGAGTATCAAATTAAATGATAAGGAATTACTTACTACTTTCTGTCAGGCAATTCAGGAAGCTGCTCCAATTGATTCCTTTGTGATACCTGAACCATGGGCTATGCCTGGTTATCAAAATGATGTCATAATGGCAGCTGGGTCTTTTATTCAGGGAAGTTCAATTGAATTAAGTGCTGATGCTCCTATAAGAGAACCCTATATAGTTTATTTTCAAGGAGGACTTACTCATTCACACGGAAAAATTGGAATCCAGGTAGTTCTACAAAGATTTAAAGATCTTGGATTTATAACTTTGAAAAATTAGGAAAAGAAAATGATAGACAAAGAAAAATTAGATAGAATAAATGAATTAGCTCATAAGAAAAAAACAGAAGGTTTAACTCAAGAGGAGCAAACTGAAAGAAAAGCTCTTCATGAAGAATATTTACAAGCTATCAGAGAAAGTTTAAGAGCTCAGCTCGATGCTATTGAAATAGTTGATGCAGCGGAAGAAGAATTAACTGATGCAGAAAAGGAAAATATCGCCTTTTTAACAGAAAAGTTAGGAAAAGAATTTCAAGAAGAAGAAAATAAAAAAAAAGACAACTAAATCAAACATTAGAAGGTAATCCATCAAATCCAACAGGTCAAGCGGGAAAAGAAATGTTAGAAAGGATGAATCGTAGTCATAAGAGTGAAAATGACTGGGGTTTAGATTTATTACATATAAATCCAAAAACTATTCTTGATATTGGATGTGGTGGGGGAGCTACTATACAAAATCTTTTAAAAAGATATCCTGAAGCTCAAATAGTCGGTGTTGATTTTTCTGAAGTAGCTGTTGAACTTTCAACTAAACTCAATAAAGATGCTATTAATAAAGGACAGGTTAAAATTTTAAAAGCCACCCTAGAAAATCTACCTTTTAAAAATGATTCATTTGATCTAGTATTATCAATAAATACTTATTTCTTTTGGGATGATTTTATAACTGGATTAGAAGCCATTAAAAAAGTTTTAAAAAATAACGGAACAATGTTATTGCTTGGTGACTCCTATAAAGGTGTGGATTTAACTGAAGATGTCCAGGAAATTAATAGGAATTATCAATTAAAACTTAAATCACCTGAAGAATTTAAATCCGCTTTAAAGAAATTAGGTTTTAAAGATATAATAATTAAAACAAAAGAAAAAGAACAATGGATTGCTGCTATAGCAAAGAAATAATTATCCTAGCTTATGCTAGGTTTTTTTTTCTAGAAAAGAACAATTTTGAAAATTATCTTAAAAAAATATAATCAATTAAAATGGATTACTTTACTTATTTTAACCAATCTTCTCTCAATCTATCTTTTTACAAGTGGTCTATTAACTTTACCCAATACTATCGTTTTGCATAATAATTCAAGCGAATTTTTAACTGAACTGGAAAAAATTAATTCTATAAATAATTTAATGAATAATTCCTATATTGGAGATGTTAATAATTCAGCTATGGGTGAAACATTGATTAAATCTATGTTTAATTATCTAGGTGATCCATACTCTCAATATTATTCTGGTGAGGATTTTAATGAACTATTAAATACTTATAACGGTTCTTTTGGAGGTATTGGAGTAACAATTGATGGAACCGACCCGAATAACTTAATCATAGTAGATGTTATTGATGATTCACCTGCTCAAAAAGCTGGCATAGAACCTAATGATATTATTAAAAAAGTTAATGGCGAAGATATTACTGGTCAAGGAGTTGATCTAGTTGTTACGAAAACACGTGGACAAATAGGAACAAATGTTGAATTAACCATTTTAAGAAACGATCAGGAAAAAACGTTCAAATTAACTAGAGATAATATTAATATTAAAACAGTAGCTGGAACTATGATTAATAATATTGGTTATATTATGATTAATAGTTTTGATAGGAAAACTCCAGATCAGTTTGAAAAGGAAGTTAATGATTTAATAAGTCAGGGAGCTACTGGTTTAATTATAGATTTAAGGAATAATGGTGGTGGTACTGTTAGCG
>CANQNI010000005.1 GCA_947625175.1 uncultured Eubacteriaceae bacterium
CTCTTATAAAATAAGAGTTTAATAAATATAAATGGCGCCTCAACTAGGACTTGAACCTAGGACCCCTTGATTAACAGCCAAAGTTCTTTTTTGATATATTAAGAGAAAAAACGTAATTTTGTACTCTACCCGTACTCTACTGGTATTATTTTATAAAATTAAATTATAAACACATTCAAAATAAAAAAAGACTTAGGAATCAATGATTCCTAAGTCTTTTAACTTTATCTAACTCTTATTTTTTGTCCTGTATAAATCAAGTTTGGATTTTTAATTCCATTCCAAGAAACTAATTGATTAACAGTAGTACCATATTTATTTGCTATCTTTGTAAGATTATCTCCTTTTTGAACAATATAATACTCTACACTTGATTTATTAACTCCAAGTTTTGAATTTACTCTAGCTTGTACTTCATCATAATTATATCCTGCTGCGGTTAATCTATTTTTTCTATCTTGTCCATTACCCCATTGACCTGCAATTACTTCATTAGCAAGTTCTTCTACTGATTTAGTCTGTACTGTTGGTGTTGTTGGTGTGGAATTATTTGATGGAGTACCACCTGCGTATTTATCCCAAGCACTCGAATCTCCACTAAAGTAGTTTAGATCTAAATTACCATTATATCCTGATAATCTTCCTACAGAAGTGTATTGCCATAGTGCATAGAAATTCCAATATTTTAATGGATAACTATTAAATACTCCTTCGTTAGCATTACCATTATTAGAGCCATAATTAGCCACCCATAAGCCATAATCTGCATTTGCTACATTACTCCAATCATAGCTTCTCATTGGACTTGCAGACATATAAATAACAGGTTTAACACCTGTTTTTTGATAAACTCTATCTAGCCACGTTTTAGCCCAACCAACATTGCTTACGTGTCCCCCAGATGGCTCCCAGTCAAGAATTAACATTGATTCTTTAATATATCCTTGTATTTGAGATACAAACCAATCAGCCTCAGCAATTGCACTATTACCCAAATCAGGTCTTGCAAAATGATATACTCCTAATTTTTTACCTAAAGATTTAGCCTTTTGATAAAACATATCACAGCACTCATCTGTATATCCATTACCTTCTGTTGCCTTAATGATTACAAAATCTGTTTGGATAGCACTTAAATTAATATTCCTTTGATGATGACTTATATCAATTCCTTTTAACATTGTTACCATTCCTCCTTATCTTTATCTAAATAATTAATCAATAAATTCATAACAGCACAAAAACCTCCTGCTACTGCACCAATTAAAGCAGATTTTAACAGTTTTTCATCAAAACTAGATGTTGAATTGACTGTTACTACTAGACTTGCTAAGAAACCTTGTATAAAAGTTTTTGCAATTCTTTGCACTATATCATTTTTTAAAAATTCTTTCATTTATATCATCTCCTAATCGATAATTTTAAAAGTCATAATCTGTGTATCTAAAGTATGAATAAATCCATCACCTTTTAATTTGTAATATAGATCACGACTCTCTATATAACTATCCAATTGAAATTTAGTTATTGTTTTAGAATTCTTACATTTATCCCAAATTTCAAGAATGTCATTCCTTAAACTACATCTCGTTGCTTCACGAGATGTTTTTATTTGAACTATTAAAGTGGATATTACTCCGCATAAAAAGACTATTTGTATCCAATAGTCCTTTATAAATTTAACTATTTCCATTCCAACTCTCCTTTACTATAAATTTTATATTTATGGATTCATATTAGTCATATCTCCCATATAAAATATTGAATAACTAATTCTAACTGTTACGTTGTTTGGATCACGTAAAATCATTCTTATTCCACCCGATGTGCCACCACCACTCAAAAGACCTTTTTTATCAATTCTTATCGATACAACTAATTGATTCCCAACACTATTACCTTCCTCGACAGTAGAAACAAATACAACAAAATCACTTGGTTTACAAGTTTTCAAATTAAATAAATTTTGTACTTCATCCATTGTAAATAACCATGCTGCCCCGTCAGAAAAATTAACATTCTTAACCCCATATCTTATTCTTCTAACAAATTCTTCATATCTAGGAATGTATGGCTTTAATATATTTCCATCTTTATCCTTTAAGACATTTAAAACTGCCATAAAATCGGCTCATAATTTTCTCTTCTTTATTCAATTGGATCATCAGTAGTAACTGTATATTCCATTGTTATTGTTAAATCTCTTCTAGTAGAACTCGAATTAAAATAATCACCTATGTTTATTACGATAGTACCTTTTGCTTTATCACTCATACCAAGCCTACTATAAAGAGTACCACCAAGATTTTGTGTTAATGGTAGCCAAGAATTACTTTGACGTGAAGTCATTCCACCTCTCAAGTCTAAATAACCTACATTTGTAACACCGCTTTCTATATAGTAATCGGAAGGTTTAAATTTATCAGTATTTTCAATGTAAATCATTTTTCTATAAATAGGTCTATTGTCTATCCATTTTCCGATGACAACAGGCTCAGTTGAATAAACTCTTAATGCTTCATAACGTGGAATAAATGGATCTAAAATATTTCCTAATTTATCTTTTAATACTTTTATTATTGCCATAACATTACGTTATCGACTATATGCTTACGTTGATTTACTGTTTGGTATATTCAATAATAAAAACTAAACGATTTATTTTACTAATTTCAGAGCCACATTGAAATGATATATTTCCACTAGAAGCTGAAAGATAAAAACCTCCGACCCAATCAGTATAACTTCCTACTGGATGTGCTACATTTGGAATTGGTCTCCATGCTCCTGATGAATCATGAGTATTTCTTACAAAACATTTCATCTCTATTACTGAATCTATATTTGAAATTCCAGTATGGATAGTAGCAGTACTTGTTTGCTGAAAACATTTTCTATAAATAGGCTTATCATCTATCCACGTTTTGCCAGTTTTTATCTCATCAGTAGAATACTTACTTAAATTATCGTATCTTGGAATATGTGGATCTATTATATTTCCTAACTTATCTTTAAGCACCTCAAACATAAGCATACTCCTTTGTTAAAAAAAGAAGAGAAAAAACTATATTAAGCCTTTCCCTCCTTTCTTGTTGAGGAGTTAGTCGATAAACCAACCCCCCCCCACTTAACTTTTAGTAAATTTTTCATTTTATTATCACTTTCCTTTCTAAATTAACTTAGTTCTGCCATCGCTGCTTGAAACTCTTCCTCTGTACAAGTTCCATAAAGTATTTGATTATTTTCTAAAGTATCTAGTCTTTTTGTTACTGCATTTATTTCATTTTGTAATCGACCTGCGGTATCTTCATCTAACAAGTTACGCATTTGAGTAATCAATTTATCAAATTCAGCTTCATATTGAGCAAATACACCAGATGTATCTATTTGCTGAACTGTCGCAGTAACATTACCACATTCATTTCCAAATCTTGCATCATAAATATTTTCTGTTGTAATTCTATTTGAACCAGCGGAAATTGATATATCCGCAAGTCTTAAATCATATATAGAACTAGATCTTGTTAAAGTAGGCTTTGTTGGTGCCGTTGAAAATGCACCTTTTAAGACTTGAGCAGTTATTTGTTTATTAATTAAATCTAATCTTAAAATTATACTATCAATTCTACTTTGCGATGAATCCGATGGTTCAATATCTAATATTAAATCCTCGTCATTGTCATAAAGATATCCATTGATATTACCACTACCTATGCTAACAGATATTGTCATATTATTATTTGATTTAACTTGTAAACCATTGTTAAACACACCATTTGTAAAATATCTTGAAAAAACTCTTGCAAAATCAGCTGCATCATATACACGATCATGATTTTCAGAATTAAAGAAAAAACTTCTTTGTGCCATTTTATTTACCTCCTATTTATCATCTTCCCACGCAGTTCCAAGTGGACTGCCAAATGTAGGATAGATCGTTCTTTTTCCATCTTCTATTATTTCTTCTACTTCAATTATTCTATAAGATGTCACCACTCCCCATCTATTCTTTTTGATATTAACTATATCTCCTAAATCCCATTTATCTTTGTAGTCTTGTTGAACCAAAGCAGTAACTTCTAATTGGAATGTTCCATCAGAAATTAATCCTTCTCCTACTTGACGTAATTTAGAACGATATTCACTATCCGATAAGTTTTGATTACTAAGACCTTTTTGATCACTAAACACCTCATATCTATCAAAACCACTTTTATTTTTATCAACTGTTTCAATTATTCTTGCAGTACCTTCACCAGTTCCACCAACTAAAACATAATTAACTTTAGTTTTTGAACTTATAGTAAGGCTTCCTTGCTCAATGTTATAATTATCATCAGAGAATGAATATTGTTCATTTTCATCTTGATTTACTGTTCTATCAAGACCTTTGTAAACTTCGAACATATATACCTTATTTTCAATATTTGGTACGACTCTAAAACCTACATTAGAATATTTTGATAACTTAATCATATACTCATATACATTTTTATACGTACATTGGAAGTTAATACTAGGTGATTCCATTGTTACACTCTCAGTTTCCCAATCAGCAGAAATAGGTGTCATTGCATTTATTAAAGTATTCATACCCTCAATAGTATTCCCATTAAAGTTAATCCTACTTTTTATAATCCTTCTTTCTAATATCGAACTTAAAAATCTCCCACTTATTGTAACCTCTTCATCTGTACCATTATCACTAAATTCTATATTCTCTATAATCCCAGCTTCAGTATAATTATTCCTTAAAATTAACACATTAGCATCTGTTAAATCTTTTACATAGGGATCTATTAAATTCATTACATAATTTGTAACTGGTAATATTATTTCAAAATCTCCTGCTTCAAAGTATTTCCTTCTCCATCTAAGCGAAATAAAGTAATCTATTATACCAAGCAAGTCGAATTTTTCATTAAAGAAAAAAAGTGAACTATCTTCATCTTCATATTCTGATAATTCACGTGTTAAATCACAATAAAATATAGGAATTGTACCACTATTGGTATAATAAGTAGCACCTATTACTATTCTATTATGAATATTGTCATAGCTCATACTATAAAGTAATCCACCTATTTCTCTAGGAATAATATTTTTCCAACTGATACCATCTAAACTTATCAATATAGTGCCATTATAACCGCAAGCAAAAAATGTACCATTTGCGTATCTAATACGCATCAATGATGATGTAGTTTCAGAATTTTGCTTTGACCAATTCGTTCCATTATTTGACGTTAATATAATACCATTATCTCCTACTATAACAGCCTTACTTTTTCCTGTTATAATGCTACGTAAATAATTTGCAACTCCAGAACTTCTTTTCGCCCAATTAACTAAATTAGGCGAAGTGTAAATATTACCATGAAGTCCTATTAAAATATACAAACCATTAAAATAATCTATATCATATGCATAAGTATATTTACTATCGTATTCTGCTTGTGTACTATAAGTTTCTATAATATTATGTTGATTCCAATTAGTACCATTTGTACTTTCAAAAACTGGTATATAAGATTCAATCTTTGTTATTACACCATTTGTTCTATATGTTGTACGCCAACCTTCGCAAAATGTTATAAATTTATTATTAACAAATCTTATGCCGAGACTTTCAAAAGAAAAATTAAAACCTTGGCTACTTTGACTACCTGCAACATTTATTGTAACTTTATCCCATTTCATTCCACTTGTTGAAGTATATAAACAAATTTTACCATTTACTTGACTTTCTCCACAAATCACAAATTTACCATTACCATAAGTTATTTCAAGAGGCTTTACAAAATTCCCATCTAATTGATATTCTACCCATGTTTCTAAATCTTCGGAAACACAAACTTTAGCAGGATTATAAGAAAGTAAATAATATTTACCATCAACAAAAATCATTCCTTTCCCTTGCCCTACAACATTTGTGTCTCTTTCAATTAACTGATAATCCATAATGTCACCTCTTATACAGCCTCATAATAATTGTAATAACTAATAGAGCATTCTAAGTTTTCAATACCACTTTCAGCATTAGGAACAAATGAATTAACACCATATTGTGCCTGTAAAAATAATGTTCCAAAAACTAAAGAGTTTGTTATATTTTTGCTTTTACCATTATTATCAATTAAAGTAATGGTCTTATTATTGTTGTAAGTTTCAACAATAATTTGTTCACCTATTTTTAAATCGTAATTTAACTTTAAAGTTTCCTGATTTAAATTATTTGTTAGCGATGGATTTTTAACATTTCCAGATGCAGTAAAAACAATAGTCAAACCATAAGAAATATGACTATCATTAATTATCTCTATGTTAGTATTGCTATTTTTTGTACCAAATTCTATTCCTACTCCCTCAGGTATTTCAAGTGGGAATTCTAATAGTTTATCCCAATTCGAAAGTGTTGCTATTGTTTCATCAGAATCCATAAAATATGGACTAGGACAAACTAAATTCATTGTAGCAAAAACATAATTTGCTTTTCTTGTCAAAGAAACATGTTCAACATAGTAATTAATTTTTCTTTCAATTGTTCCCTCATAATAATAAAGTGTTCCTTCATCTTTTAAAGGGAAGATGTTAAATATTTGTTGTTTATGTATTATTAAATCTGCATCATCTCTAAAAGAAATAACAAGATTTATTGCACGATTATTTACAGAAGTTCCAATATAACTAACACCTATTCCAAAGGCACTTTTAATTGTTGCAACATCACCAGAATATTCATGTATACCACTATAATCATAAAGATGAAAAGGTGGATAATAACCAAATTCCATTTTGTAACCATAACTATTTTCACAAACTATTCTTTTTGTATTAGAATAATAAGCCATTATTATACACCTCCATATTTAAGTTTATAAAGTTCATATTCTCTTCTTAATCTTCTAACATTATCCGCTGGTGAAGTATACTTAGAATTATTATTTATAATTGCAGTAAACCCTCCCTCTGTTTTAGTATTATTTGTGTTACTATTGTTAGAATTTTGATTATCCAATATTAATCTATTAGCATTAGGATTAACCATGGGATTTAACGAATTATTAACTCCATAATTAAGAGATTTCATAGCCTTAGTTGTATCTTTAATTACGTTTGCAAAAGATAACTTATCAGACATATTTTGAGCCATTTTATCAGTTGCATTTTCTAATAAATAACTTGATTTGTTTATCCCTTGAGCCATTCCTTTAATCATATCTGGCATCCAAGTTTCATAATCACGTAAAGGTCCTAGATCTGGTTTTGAGAAATGTAAGAAACTTTTAATTTTATCAGCAATACCTTTAGCAGCTTTACCAATATTTCCAATCATATTTTTAATACCATTAATAAATCCTTGAATCATATCTTTTCCCCATTGAACAGCAGAAGAACCAAGATTACCAATTCCTTCTTTCACTTTATTAAATATTTGACTGGTCCACTCACCTATTTTTCCAAGCATAGCTATTATACCTTGACCGAGTGCTAAAAGTATTCTACCTCCAGCTTCAACTAGTTTAGGTAAATTTCTAATAAGTGCATCAACGATTTTAATAATAATCTCTGGAATTTTATCCATCAATTTTTCTATAGTATCAGGATCTGTTAATCCTTCAACTAAACCAACTATTAATTGTATTCCAGCATCTATTATCAAATCTATATTATCTAAAATCACATCGACAAGTTGTAATAGACAATCTATAATTTGTGGTATTAATGTAGGTAATTGTTGTCCTAAAGCAATAGCAAGTTGAGCGATTACTTGTATAATTGCATTAAGTAAAGTAGGTAAATTATCAAGTATCAATGAAGATATATTTTGAATTAAATTAGTAATTAAAGGAATTAGTTGTGGAAGTAATTGAGGTATCATTTGAATAATACCATTTAGCATTTGACTTATAACTGGTATATATTTATCAGACATTTCAATTAAATGTGTTGCTGCAGTACTTACAAAAGTTTGTAGTTGTGTCATTAGTTCTGGAATTTGTCCGCTTATATCATCACCATTTACCATGTTTTTAATCATATCTTTAAACGTATTCATGATAGGAGTCACACCCTCTAAAAGAGGTGTCATTATTTCTGCACCTATCCTTGCAGTTGCACTTTTTAAATTCGCAAGTGATGACGTAAATGTTTCTCCAGATTTTTGAGCAGCACCTCCGAGCCCTTGTTCCATCGCTTTGGAAAACTCATCGAAACCTACTTTTCCTTCTGAAACTAATTTTCTAACTTCTTCAGTAGATTTTCCCATTGATTGAGAAAGTAATTGCAGAATCGGTATACCACTATCAGATAATTGATTTAATTCTTCACCAGAAATCTTTCCATTGGCTGCAATTTTATTAAAAATAGAACCTATTTCTTCCATAGAACGACCTGATACTTGAGCAGCATCTCCAACAAGTTTTAAAGAGTTAGTCATGTCATCTCCCTCTTTAATACCAGCTGCGAACAATCCTGCTGCAACTGTTGCTGCACTATCCATTGAAAATGCTGTTCCATCTACCGAATCAGATACATTTTTCATAATTTCATCTAACTGTTCTGTTGATTTAGTAAATGTTGACATTTTGGCTCTTGCATTCTCAAGATTTAAAGCTCTATCAATTCCTCCAGATATAACCATATTACCAATAGAACTTGAAATATCTTTTATTTTATTTTTTATACTATCAAAAATTCTAACTATAGCTTCACTTGCTAAATTAGCCTTTATTAAATCTCCTACTCTAACAGCAGTCTTACCTACTTTATCTATTTCATTATTTACAGAAGATAAATTACCTTTTTTAGTATTTTCAAGTTCAGTATTCATTTTTTTTAGATTACTTTCACTTTTTGCAATTTCAATCGATAAATTATTATATTGTTTTTTTTGTTCATCAGTAAGTTTTGAATACTCCCCCATTTGAGATTGTGCGGCTTTCAATTTGTTTAATTTTTCTGTTGTTGCTTCGATATTTTGAGATAACAATTTTTGTTTTGTAGCCAATGCATCTGTATTTTTAGGATCTAACTTTAATGCTCTATCTAATTCTCTTAGATTTGAATTAGTTGAATAAATAACTTTATTAACATTTTCTAATGCCTTTGTTAATTTTGAAGTTTCACCACCAATTTCAATAGTTATTCCTTTAATACTTGCCATTATCCCACCTCCTTATAAATACTAAAAAACTACCCTTACGAGTAGTTTTTTACTACTCATAAGAGTAGTCTTTTATGCTGACATTGTTCCTTCGTAAACTGAATTAAAGAATTCGTCATATTCAGTAGTGTTTTCATCATTTGGCTCTAAATATACTCTAACCTTTTTATCAGTTGCTCTTGGACTTGCAGTAATATTTAGAGTATCTGTACTTGGCTCTTTTGTACCTTCTGTAGTTGAACCTGTTGTTGAAGGTCTTTGTGCTGATACATTATAAAACCAGTATTTACGATTTGATTGATCTCCATCAATTTGAAAACCAAGTGCAAAATCTTTTACTATATCATCAGAACCTTCAAACATTGCTCCTTTTTCATCTGTTGTTTCACCAAGAACTTCAGTTCTAAATTTATCTGTAATTAGTGCCATTTCAAGTGAACCACTATAACCATTATTAGCAGAAGATGAAAAATATCTAATATTATCTGCATTAAAATCAGCATTTTCTCCTTCTGGATCTAAAGTTAAGTTAACAGCACCAGGTATTGCAAATGGTGTACCATAAGTTATCTTCTCACCTGTAACTTCTGTAATAGGTGCAATATGAACATTACATAATCCAAATTTTACTTTATTATTCTTTTTTGGCATATCTTTTCCTCCTATATTTCATAATAATTATGATAAATTTTTTCTTCATCATCCCATACTTCATCTGATTTATCGTATGGAATATTATTTTCATTCAATAAACTTTCAATAGTTTTTTCTAAATCAACATCTTTCTTTTCTGTAACAAGTTCTATTTCGAAATTGTAAGGTCTATAATAAGTTTTACAATCAGCTTTAAAATTTTCTGGTGAAGTTTCTCTGTATGCTATAAAAGGTGGAATTATATTTTGACTTGATTTAAAATGATCATAAGCAACTGGTATATTTAAGGTTTTAAGTAGTTTAAAAATATTCTCATGTTCCATAACTATTTCCTTTCTTTATTCCATTTTCAACTCTTTTAACGAATTCGTTAGTGATTTTTTCTGCAACAGGTGCAATATGAACTATTGCTTTAGTTTTAGAACCATCACGATTTAAATGCCCATTTTCAAGTAAATGAGTTAGTTGATAATTAGTAGCATTATGAATAATAAAATGTACTTCTCCTCTTTTATTTTCTTTTTTTATTTTCCAACCTTTTGCATAGCTTCCTTTCTTTTTTCTTCTCCTTTTGTTAATAGGAGAAGTAGATTTTAACTCTTTAACACCTTCTTTTGCGATTTTTTCTACTTCTGTTTTAACTAAACTCTCTATATCATCACAATAACCATCGAGAATGTCATTTATATCTAATACTGAATTATTTTTTGCCATTTACACCAATTCTTTTAGAGCAAACTAAAACAATATCAAATTTGTTTTTAGGATCTACTGTCCTAATAACTTGATATCGTTCATTATTCCACTCAAGTTGATCTTCGTTATGATAATTTAGTTTTTTAATAATAAACTCGCATGTTGGAGAAAATCCTGCCTCTACAGCATTATAAAACTCATTTAATCTAACACTTTGTTTTTTAGCATAGCACTTGTTTTTAGTTTCAGAAGATGAAATAATATTACCTATTCCATCTTCTGTCTCAACTAAACTTATTAAATATATAATTTCACTATATTCCATTGCCAGTGTCCTTCATATATTCTTTTGTATGCCTTAACGCATCTTTTTGAAGTGCATAACTATTAGCATATAACTCTGCGTTCGAAACGTCTATTAAACTTAATACATAAGTAATTATTGCAGTATTTATTAAACTATCTTGTTTATCGATTTTAGCATCGTCAATTCCGATACTTTTAAGGTCTAATTTTGCTGATTCGATCCAGGTATCAATCATTGAATCAAATTCATTATGATTAATACCTTGAATTTTTTTTATTTCATCTAGCATATTTCAACCTCTTTTCTATCATTCACTAGGACTTAATGTTAGTCCTGTTAAATCTAATACTTTTTTAGCTTCGCCATTAGTTATTGTAATGGTTTGCGTTTTATCGTGTATCTTACTTACAAGGAAATAATCCTTAGAATTCAAAGTACCTTTTCCTTTCTTTTCTGGATCTGATAATTCCCAAGTCACAGTATCACCATTCTTAGCCTCTTCAACTTCGATAGCTAAAAAATTTCCTTCTGCACCTTTTTCAAATTTATCAAAATTCTTAACATATTTTAAAGTTCCTGTTACTTTATCACCTTCTATTTGAACATTGTCATGTAAATCTGATACATCCATGCCATAAACTTGCCCCTCAGATAATTTAATTGTTACTGACTTTTGGGGCTCGCTAGGGTATAGATTTAGGTTTAGCAACTAAAGTAAATGCTTTATCTGCCACAACACCAAGACCTACATATTGACGCCCAAGGATTTCAACTAAATCCTCTTTCTTACGTGAAAGTTCATCAACTTTAATAGTAAGTTCTTCTCCATTAGGGAAATTTGCTATTGATCCTTGACTATAATCCCCTACAATCATATAGACAGCTTGTTCATCTGCTGCATCATATGCAGGTAATTGATTATTGAATTTTACATCAAATCCTTCAAATACATCTACACCATAATTGTTAGCATATTGTACTTGTTTAAACTTAGCATAAGTAAGTTTATTCATAGTAACTACAGGATTTGTTGCTTCATCACTTAAATGAGCAAACGCAGTTGCTATAGTTGCTGCTTCTGGTGCTAATTCTATCTTTGCAGCACTTGGACTTTCTTTTGTTGCAGATTGTGGTAATTTTACAATCATATTAATTAATTCGTCAGTTGCTTTCTTTATTATTCTATAAGTTAACTCAGCATAAATATATCTTAAGAAATATTCACCAGTTAAATCCATAACTTCATCAGATATTGAAATCCATTTCTTAATAGACTGTGGACTTATTTCAGCAATACCTTCTGTTAGTTTTTCTTCATCAACTGCTGCAGTACCTTCTTCATGTATTACTGCATCATCACCGCTGATTTCAAACTGAACCTTTAAATTTCCTTTAATATTAACCTTTCGTACAAGAGACATTATATCAGATTTTTCCCAAGCAGTTTTTACTTCTTGTAACACAAAATCTGGTACTGCAATAGTTCCTGATTCAGCAACATTTTCTGTTAATAATGCTCTAATTTCTTCATCATTACCAGTTTTTACATACTCAGCATATGCATTTACATATTCTTTTGAATTTCTAAATTCTTTAATATCCATTCTTTTATCCTCTTCTTTCTCAATTTTTTTTGCTTCAACACTTTTGATTTCAAGTTCTTTAGCAGTTTTATCAAGTGTTTCTTGCTTACTAATTAAATTTTTTTCTTCTTTTAAAGCATCAACTTCTTTATCAAGTTCTTTTACTTGCTCTTCTGTTTCTGCTTTTTCTACTTCTTCACGTATTTCTTTCATACGAGATTCTATTTCTTCTTTTCTTGTCATAATTGACCTCCCTTTGTTTCTTATACTCTTTAGGGCTGTATAACTCCCATTACAGCTCTCCAGCCTTTATCAAAACGACTTAGTTAGTCTCCACCAACAAAAAAAGAACTCTCCAGTTCTTTTCTCATAATCGTATTAACCTAATTTTTCTAATAGTTTTTTCTTCGCATCATCTAATGCTTTCTTTTCTTCATATTGTTTTCTTAATTTTTTCCTTTTTTCCAAGAAATCATCACTCTTACTAGCAACACTTACATCAGTAGCATTATAAAATGGCTGATCTACTACTGATACATCGAATAATTTACCTATTTTAGTAATAATTCTAGTATCAGATTCATAGTCATAGTTATCTTCTTCTACTGTAAATGCAAATGATTGTTTATCTATTAATTTACTCTTTATGGCATTAAAAATATTTCTATGTTCAGATATATCATCTTGGAGTATAGCATCCATAAATAAACCTTTTTCATCTTTATTTAGTTTTAAACTATTATTTCTAGTTCTTGCTAATACAATAAATGAATCATTATGATTGTATCTTAAAACCACATCTGACATATCTGCATTATCTAATGCTCTATCACTAATAATCTCAGTATATCCATAAGTTTCAGGACTATTAAATACTACTGCATATCCCTTAATTTCCATTTTTTCATCATCAGTAGTTTCTGCTCTAAATTGAATATCTAGTTTCCTGATTTCTTTTTCTTTCATTTTTTTCACTTCCTTTCATCAAAATAAAAACACTCTTTTGAGTGTCTATTCATCTTCTTCAACTCCATCAATATATTCAAAGTCATCGCATAATTTAATTCCATAATCATAAATATCATCTGTATCAGTAATATTATTATCAACTATATAATCATACATTTTTTGCATATCTTTTTCAGTATCAAGTAAACCCATAATTCCTGAAATGTCATTATTTTCATAATCGAAAGTATATTCTTTCAATTTTTTTCTTAATTTTTCTTCTATTTCGCTCATTTTTTATACTTTCTCCTTTCTATAACATTAAAGTCATCATAACTATTATACTTAAAAATATATTCTTTGTCGTCAATTATTTGAGAATTTTTGCCTTTTTTCCATTTATCAGGATTAGAATTTATTAAATGTGCTAATCTACCATATTCTTTTTTTGATAGTTTTATCTTTTTACTACCAGTAGTAAATCTGCCATGTTTATCGTGATTAGGATTAGCTTTAGTTTCATCTTTACTATCATTTCCTACTTGATAATCATTTGCTATTGAACTATCAATATGATTTAAATCTTGCATTATAACATCACCATCTTCTCTAGGAGCAAGATTAAATACTTCTCTTAATTCATTAATAGTCATTATATTATTTGCATACCTTAATAAATTAACTTTTGTATTGTTCGATACATATTGAAGTCTGTTACTTTCAAAAATTATTTCATTTCCAAAATGCCTTTCTGTTGGTGTGAAAATTTTATTAGTAAATTCTAAACTCATTTGTAATCCGATTGGTTCTAAAACTGATTCATAAAAAGCATTCCACTCATCTTCTGTATATTTTGATTGAATAATTTTATTACTTATTCCAAAATAAGAGAGTATCTTATCATCGATACTCTTAATTTGACTCTCGTCTGCGGTTGTTGGATCTAATTTAACAGGTGTAAAATCAGTAGTTGAATCTAAACCTCCAATCCCACTATAATTTTTATTATTTACAAAATCTTCAACAAATTGATCACGCATCTTTTTGACATCTTCAGGTTTTAATATTGCTTTTGTAGATTTAATTATACCTCTAATTGATTGAGTTGTTTTTATAGCATTTATAATTCCTTCATCTAATACATGTTTCATAGACAAAATTTTTGTTATTGGAATATTACTCCCGCCTGTAATGCCACTATCACTTATAAATCTTGTCAAATGAATACAATCTCTATAGGGAACAAATCTTTCTTTTGCATAACCAAATTTAAATTTAACCCATATTTCATCATGATATTCATAAAGTTTTCCATCACTAAAATCTAAAGGGTATAAACCAGTAACTTTCAAATCTTTATCTCTTTGAATATATATAAAACTGTCATTATATAATTCTAAGTTATAAATTACTTGATAATAAAATTGATAAGCATTTTGCAATTCATTAGGTCTTTTTGCAATTAAATTATATAAAGATTCAGTTCTATTTTCAAAATTACCCTTAAAATTTCTTATGTGCTTTGGATTCATTTTAGCACCATTTCTAGCAATCGCATCTATACATGCTCTTATATCAGCATCATTTTTATAATCTCCATTATATCTAGTAAATACAGCTCTAGTACCATCTAATATTTTAAATTCACTTGCTGTTTGTGGAATAGTGCTATCTTTTTCTGTTCCGAAAATTTTACTAAAAAAACTTCGTTTAGCCATCTTCTACCTCCTATCTGATATAATCCAAATATTCCTGTTGTTTTTCAATAAAAATACAGTATGCATCTATCAAACTTACTGCACCATCTATTCTTTGTCGTGATTTTTCTTTTACTGGTCGTATATTCTCATTTTCATCTTGCTTTATTGATACATTTGATAGACACCATTTTAATATAGGATTATTATTGTAATTAATTTTTTTATCACTTAAATCTGCTTTCATCTGTTTCATTGGTGCAGACATTGTTTTTGCACCTTGTCTAACTTCTAACATGTCAAATCCATGTTCTTTCATATCATCACACCAATATTGAGCATTCCAACTATCATATCCAACCCAAAGTGGTCGTAAATCGAATTCTTCTACTTGCTCTAAAAACCATTGTGTTACATCACGATAATCAACTTTAGATCCTTTACTTAATCGTAACCATCCTTTTTCTTTCCAAATATCATAAGGTATTTGATCATCATTTATTTTAAATTCCAAATTATTACTAGGAATCCAATACATTTGCTTAACTTTTATTTCTCCATTTTGATATCCTAATAATGTAGCACATGTTAAATCTGTAGTACTTGATAAATCACAGCCACCAATACAATAACAATCCTTAAATTCGTCGTATTCTTTTTCGTTATTTAATTCTTCATATCTTAACCAACTATTAACATCATTCTGCCTAATATTAAAATCTTTACATAATAAATTAGTTAATTTAGTTGGATCATTTATTGCTTTTTGTACTTGGTTTCTTAAATATTCAATTCTTTTTGAAACACCTAAATTAGGATTGGCTTTATACCAAGACTCTTCGTTTTTCCATTCTGATTTATCATCTAATTCATAAATAATTGGTAATATAGTTTCATCAATAATTCCACCAGGTTCTCCCAAATAACCTTTTATAACTTTTTCACAATAAGCATACTCATTATCAAATACTCTCTCTCTAACTGTTCCCATTGTAGAAGTTTCAAAAGTAAGCGGTTGTTCTCTTGCAGATACACCATCTTCCATTATTGTAATCATTGATAAATCAGTCCAAGCCCATGTCTCATCTTCTAAAATATAATAAGGATTTTTTCCATCCAAGGAATCTGTTTTACTAGCCAATGGAGAAAAAACTCCATTCTCTTTATCATAATAAATACCACTAATAGTTCTTCTTAGCCGCTTTTTTAATGCCGGACTTTTTCCTATCATATTTTTTGCTTCTTGCCAAACTATTTTAGCTTGATCTCGTGTAGTAGCAACTGAATATACTTCAGCACCACCTTCTCCATCTGAGGTTAAACCATATAAACCAGTTCCACTAGACATAAAGCTTTTTCCATTTTTTTTTGCAACAAAAAGGACTACTTTTTTATATTTTCGTAGTCCTGTATTTTTATCAACAAATCCATACGCACTTTCAAAAAGTGCTTTTTGCCATGGTTCTAATTTAACGGGTTGATTTGCCCATTTACCTTTTGAATGTCTACAAAATTTTTCAAAAAAATAAATTGGTCTTTGTGCTTTTTTTGCATCAAAAATGTACTCTTTTTTTTCTATTTCTCCAGTTTCTTTATTTAAAAACTCTACTGTTTTACCATTTTGCAAATCGCCCAATAACTTTCCATAAACTGCTTTAATTTTTTTATTTACTTTATTAGGATTATCATTTATCCAATTATTATATTTTTCAATATTGCTTATTAAATTCATCAAAATCATCTTCTAACGATTTTGCAATATCATCAGTTATTAAATCATTTAATTGTTTAACAGTAGATTGATAGTTTTTAATCATAGAATTATATTGAGAAAGTGCTGGATTGGCTCTATCTATACTATATTTTCCTTGAGACATTTCGGTAACTACTCCATCCTTTTTAATTGCAGTTTTCAATTTATTTAACGTCGTTTTCATAAACTCTAATTCTTTTACAAGAGTTAATCCTAACATTCCTTTTTCGTTATCCATCTCATTAAATAATTTTTTCAGTATTTTGAAATTAATTGGCTTTATTTTATCCATTTTATGCTCCTTTCAGAAAAGGTAGGGGGGATATGCGTGAATTTGCACTTTTTTCGTTTGCTCGGACGTCGGTTTCTCGTAGACGTCATTTTTACCTTGATTAGGGGGGCTAAACTCGAGGAATTAAGTTCCCTTCATCATCAAATTTATATTCTTTTTTAGTAGCAATATCTTGATGATGTTCTTTTTCATGACATTCTTTACATAATCCTTCAAGGTTGTCTTCATTAAGAGATACATTATCATCATACACATTGTTATTATCTAAATATTTTTTATGATGAACTATACCTCTTCTTCTTTTTTCTTTTGGAATCCACTCACTTATTCCATCTACATAAACAGGCTTATGACATCTATTGCATAATAGATTTTGTTTAAGCCATACATTCTTTCTTACACTTTTCCAAGCCTTTGAGTTATAGAATTCTTTTCTAACACCATAACTCATTACTTCTCTCTTTTCTTTTTGTTAGAAGTTCGTACAGCTCTTTCACAATCAACCTCTAACATAGCATTATCTATTTTTTCTTCTTTAACTACTCCTATTATCTTAATAGCACCATTAGTCTTAGATATTATCTCATCTGCTCTAATCTTATCTATTGTTCTTTCGTAATCCTTGTCTGATTTATCAGGCTTTATAATACGACCTAATTCTTTGTCGTGATATTCTTTTTCACATCTTACTCTTACTTTCATATCATATCTCCTAACCAAAAAATTTATCTATATCTGCTTGAGTAGCATTCCTTACTCCATTGTTTGAAACACCATCATCAAGATTAGATAATAATATATTTAATAAACTTGTAAATGACATATCTTTCATTTCTTCTATAGATATTCCTAATCTTTTAGCGAAAGCTATTATTTCGTATTCATCTATTGGTTCTATTTCCTCATTATTATCTGGGAACTGCTTTAAGTCCCCCTGATAAGGGTGACATTGCTAGTGTTATAACTTCACTAACCCAGTTATCATCTGCAAATAAATTGTCATTATTCTTTAAAAATTCCTCAAATGAATTTATTTGCGTTTTATCTGCTTCTTCAATCATAGTGTAAGCAACTCTTAATACAATTTCCAAAAAATCATCTATTTTATTCAAAGTATCTTTTGTATCATCAACATTAAATTCTGTTAATTTATTTAAATCTTGCATTAATTTTCTTCCGGTATCATTTTTGTATTTAAATTGAGTATATGCACTAGCTTGCATATTATAATCTTTTTCTCCTATTTTTATAGTTTTTCTCATAGTCTTTTCCTCCTATTTTAACAAAAAAAAGAACAGTTATCACACTATCCTTTATCATTTAAGTCTAATCTCTCGATAATATCATTTTATCACAAACTTAGTATAATGAGAGTATAGTCTTTTAATTTTTTAATTTATTATTAATATCAATACTAATCTGTTTTATTCGAGCTAAACTATAATCTTCTGCTTCCGCAATTTCTTGTTGAGTCTTTCCCCATAAATACATACCTCTAAATACTTTGAGTTCTATATCATTAAGTTCTGATATTTTACGATCCACTTTATTTAACATATCATCAATTATACTTTCTTCTTTTAAAAGTTCTTCTCGTTGTTTATCAAGTTCTTCTATATCTGCAAATACTTTAGCAAATCTATCTACATGCTTAGTTGTCATTTCAATTTTAACTTCTTGAAAAGACATTCCCTTTAAACCTAATTGATTATCTATTTTAAATCTTATTCTATTTTCTATTCCTAATCTTATTTCATGAATAACATTTTTGTCTGCTATTTGTTTTTTTAATTCTTTATACATATATCATTCCCCTTTTTTATTTATTAAACATACAAGTAAAATTGTCACACAAATTATTAAGGTCATTATTATTCCCTCACTCATTTTTTACTCCTTTCTTTTATAGTTCTATTTCTATATTTTTTATTTAATTAAAAACGACAATAAATTCCTGACTCAACTTGAGTGTTAAATGAACATGATAGCCAATTATGCCAGTTATTTCTTCTCTAGTATCATCTAAAAACAAATCAGATTCATAAGGTAATTTGTCTAAAATAGAATAAAGTTCTTTTAAATCTTTATTAATACCCTTTATCTTTTTTTCTATTTTATTTTGTATTATTGAATTCATTGTATCATTTTCTCCTTCTAATCAATTTATTAAAAATGCATTAAATCAATCAAATAATATCGTCCACGCTTTTTTAAAAAATAATCAGCTATTTCTTTAGCACCATTTCTTTGAATACCTTTTGCCATTAATTTCTTTATAAACCTTTTTCGTGAAATATTAATTGGAGTAATTGTTGCCTCAAATTCGTTAATATAATTTATATGACAATCTGATACTGTTATTTTTTTCGATTCATATCTTTCACATTCGATTGATTCAATTGAACCTAATAATTCATACTCGCCTTCAACAGTCTTTATTAATATCGATGGCTTTATCACTAATTTTTATCTCCTTCCTTTTC
>CANQNI010000006.1 GCA_947625175.1 uncultured Eubacteriaceae bacterium
AAAGTTTGATCAGTTAATTAGAGATCACAATATTGAAGAAGTGATTACGGTTTTTCTAGCTTGTCTGGAACTTTATAAGGTAGGGGTTCTGCAATTTAAGCAAATGGGAAAAGAGATAAAACTCTATGCAAGTGGATTCCAAACAGATTAGCCAGATTGAAAGTGTTCTTTTTGTTTCTGGACAACCGGTTGAGTTAGATAGACTAAAGGAAAGTCTAAACTTAAGTAGCAACGAATTAAGTGAGCTTCTAATCCAATTACATATAAAATATCAAAGCAACGATAGCGGGTTACAACTAAAAGTTACCGCAGATACCGTTCAGTTGGTTACTAAGCCGGAGAATTATGAATTTATACAAAAGACTTTAAAAACAGAACGTAAAAGACCATTATCAAAAGCAGCTTATGAAGTTTTAGCTATTATAGCTTACACTCAACCAACTACCAGAGCTGAGCTAGAGTATATTAGAGGGGTTAATTCTGTTAGTGCCTTACAACATCTCCTGGATTTGGGTTTAGTAGAAGAATGTGGTAGAAAAGATGTAATCGGGAATCCTTATCTATTTAAAACGACTGAATTATTTTTACAAACTGCTAACATTAATAGTCTTGATGAACTGCCAAATCTTGAAAGTTTTAAAGAAAGTTTAAATCTGAATAATGAGTGATAAAGAAAGATTGCAAAAATATTTAGCTCAGTCAGGAGTTTCTTCAAGAAGAGGAGCTGAAAAGTTAATATTAGCCGGAAAGGTTAAAGTTAATGGAAAAACTGTTACTGAACTGGGAATTAAAATAGATCCGGAGACTGATCAGGTTCAAGTCGATGGAAAGGTAGTAAAACCTGAAGCATTCAGATATATTCTTCTTAACAAACCAAAAGGTTACGTTTGTACCAAAGCCGACCGGTTTGCAGAAAAAACCATATATGACCTGGTTCCAAACGATGTTAACCTCCATAGTGTGGGTAGACTCGATAAAGACACAGAAGGACTTATCTTATTGACTAATGATGGAGCTTTAACTCAAAAGTTAACACATCCTTCTTACCAGGTAAAAAAAACTTATCAGGCTCTGGTTAAAGGCAAAATAACTAATGAGGCTCTTAATGCTCTTAGAAAGGGTGTTTTAATTGACGTTGATGGTTCAAAAATTAAAACACAGCCAGCTAAAGTGAAAGTTCTCTCTTTAGGTCAGAGAACCAGTACTATTGAACTAACTATCAAAGAAGGACGTAAAAGACAAGTTAGACTAATGTGTGAGGCGGTAGGTTTTCCTGTTGTTGAATTAAAACGAATAAAAGAAGGCATCTTAGATTTAAAAAATCTTAAAACTGGAAAGTACCGATTTCTAAAAAAAGAAGAAATAAATAAATTGAAGTGATAGATCAATTAAAATTTGCTACAAAAACAGCTCAATTCTTTGTGAAGCAAATTATAAAACCGGGAGATATAGTAATAGATGCAACCTGTGGAAATGGTAAAGATACTTTATTTTTATCTAATTGTGTTGGCCCAAAAGGAAAAGTCTATGCTATAGATATTCAAGATCAGGCAATAAAAAATACCAGAAAGCTCCTAGAGATAAAAGGTCAATTAGATAATGTTATTATAATCAAGGATAATCATAATAAATTAAATCAAATAATACCGGAAACAGATCATAACAAAGTTACAGCTATTATGTTTAATCTAGGATATCTTCCAGATTCAGATCATCAGATTTTAACTGAGGGTGAGAGTACACTTGAAGCAGTTAAGCAGAGTATTTCTCTACTGGCAAGTCCTGGGATTATTACGATTTGTTTATATCCTCATAACTCCGGAAGAAAAGAAGCTAAACTTCTACTAACTCAAATGTCTAAACTAACGGGTAATTTAAATGCCTATGAATTTAAGCGGATTAATCGAAAAAATCCTCCTTATTTACTTATTATTACAAAGGATGAATAAATGATTGCTGTTATAGGTGGCGGTCCTGCCGGAATTCTGGCGGCTTATGCTGCTAGTTTAAGTGGGACTCAAGTAGATCTGTATGACCATAACGAAAAACTGGGTAAAAAGCTTTTTATAACAGGTAAAGGACGTTGTAATGTTACTAATGCAGTAGAAATAGAACAGTTCTTTGACCATATCGTTAGAAATAATAAATTTCTCTATTCTAGTTTATATACTCTAACTAATCTAGATCTGATGGATTTGATTGAAAATGAAGGTTGTAAACTAGTTACTGAACGTGGTAATAGAGTTTTTCCAAAAAGTAACAAGTCTAGTGATATTATAAAAGCTTTTACTAAGTTAATAACTAAAGAGAATATTCATATTTATCTTAAAAGTCATGTTGATAAATTAATAATTAAAGAGAATACCTGTAAAGGAATTCAGGTAAACGGAATTAAAAAGGATTATAATGCGGTTATTTTATGTTCAGGCGGAGTCAGTTATCCTTCTACAGGTTCAGACGGATCTGGATATAAAATAGCGGCATTAGCTGGTCATCATATAATTAAACCACAACCAGCTTTAGTTGGTATTAAAACCCAGGAAGATTTTCCAAAACTCATCTCAGGTCTCACTTTAAAAAATGTTGTACTAAAGCTCTTTCGCAATAATCAACTAATCTTTGAAGATTTAGGCGAGTGTTTATTTACGCATTCGGGAATTTCTGGTCCTATCGTTTTGTCTGCCAGTAGTTTTATTAGTAAACCATACTCTGAATATAAAATCTTTATTGATTTAAAACCAGCTTTAACTACTGATAAATTAGATGAAAGAATAAAAAGGGATTTTAATAAAAATCTAAATAAAGATTTTCAAAATTCGCTAAGTGAACTCCTTCCAAAAAATCTTATTCCAATTATTATTGATTATTCTAAAATTGATCCTAAGAAAAAAGTAAATTCAATAACCAAAGAAGAGCGTTTAAGACTTGGAGAATTACTAAAAAACTTTCCCTTATCCGTTAAAGATTTACAACCAATTGATTCTGCTATAGTTACCAGGGGCGGAATTGATGTAAAAGAGATAAATCCTAACACCTTAGAATCAAAAGTAGTTCAGAATTTGTTTTTTGCTGGTGAAGTAATTGATGTTGATGCCTTAACTGGAGGTTATAATATTCAAATAGCCTGTTCAACCGGTTACCTGGCAGGGTTAAATGCGAGTGAAAAAGATGCAAATAGCAATTGATGGACCGGCCGGTTCCGGTAAAAGTACAGTAGCAAAACTTTTAGCTGAGGATCTTAATATTATTTACCTTGATACGGGAGCTATGTATCGGGCTGTAACAGCTTATGTCCTGGAAAATAATTTAGATTTAAATACGGATATAAATCAGTTAAAAGATAATATTGAAAATCTGGAAATTAAATTCAAGAATAACCGAGTTTATTTAAACGATAAAGATGTAACTGAAATAATTAGAAGCAAAGAGGTTACTAATCTTGTTTCTGTAGTTTCTGCTCTAGACTTTGTCAGAGAAAGTTTAACCCAAAAGCAACAAGAGATAGCTCAAAAAAATTCAGTTGTTATGGATGGACGGGATATTGGAACAACAGTTTTGCCTCATGCTGATTTTAAATTTTATATTGATGCCTCTCCTGATTGTAGAGCTAAAAGAAGAGCTAAAGAGATAGGAGTAGATTTTAATTCAAAAGAATTTAATAATTTAAAAGAAGATATTATAAGACGGGACTATCTGGATTCAACCAGAGAAATAAGTCCCTTAACAAGACCAGAAGATGCTGTTTATGTGAAAACAGATGATTTAACAATTCAGGAAGTCTTAGATACTTTAAAAAATATAATAAAATGATTTATATAATAGGTAAATTTGTTTGTAGTATTTTAGTTTTTTTACTCCACCCATTTAATCTTAAGGGAGCAGAAAATATTCCCCGTTATGGAAGAGCTATAATTATTTCTAATCACCAGAGTAATTGGGATCCTATTATTGTAGCAATGATTACCTACCGGTTTGTTCACTGGTTAGGAAAAATTGAACTCTTTCAAAATAAACTTTTAGCTTGGTTCTTTAAAAGTGTTAATGTTATTCCAGTTGATAGAGAAAATGTTAAACCAAGAACCCTTATCGATTGTATGAAACTTTTAAAAAATGATAAAGTTTTAGGAATATTTCCTGAAGGAACAAGAGTAAAAGGTGAAGGTAATGATATAGCTGACGGGTTTGTTTTGTTTGCTATTAGAACCAAATCACCAATAATTCCTGTTCATATAAATGGAAATAGTAAACCCTGGGGGAAACTTAGCTTAACAGTTGGAGAACCAATTGTATTAGAGGAAGAGTTTAAAAAGAATGTTCGTGATATAGATACAGCTACTATTGCCAATAATATTATGAACGATTTATATAAACTGTAAAATGGATATAGAAATAGCAGATAAGGCTGGTTATTGTTTTGGTGTTAATAATGCTATAAACAAAGTCGATAAAATCCTAGAGTCGGAAAATAAAGTTTATATGTTAGGGGAACTATCCCATAATAAACAGGAAATGAACCGGCTAGAAGAAAAAGGAATCAAAAAAGTTAATTCTATTAAAGACCTTGATTCTGGAAAAGTGGTTATAAGAACCCATGGGGTTACCAGGGATGAGATTAATCAAATACAAAGTAAAGGTTTAGAAATAATTGATGTTACCTGTCCCTTTGTTAAAAATATTCATGAAAAAATTGAACAATACGATAAACAGGGCTATCAGATAATTATTATTGGAGATAAAAACCATCCTGAAATAATCGGTTCGGCCGGTTGGGCTCAAAACTCCCCAATAATAATTGAAAATGAAGAACAAGCCCAAAGTTTGACTAATTGTGATAAAATATGTATAGTCTCTCAAACTACTTTTATTCAAGAAAAATTTGAAAAAATAGTAGAGATTTTAAAGAGTAAGTCGCGTGATATCCTTATATTCAACACTATTTGTTCCGCTACAACAGAAAGACAAAATGCAGCTGTTGAGTTGGCCAAAAAGGTTGAAGGTATGATAGTAGTGGGCGGATATCATAGCTCAAATACGCAGAAGTTGTACGAACTCTGCTTAGCTCACTGCAAAAATACTTGGTTGATTGAGACCTATCGGGATCTTGATTTAGAAAAATTAAAAAATCTAAAAAGTATAGGCCTAACAGCAGGCGCCTCTACCCCCGATTGGCTCATTAAGGAGGTCACGGATAAAATGGATGAAATCAAGGTAGAACAAACAATGGCTGAAGAAACTACGGAACCAGAAGTAAACGAAGTAGAAGAAAGTGTAAGTGAAACAGTGGAAGAAGTAGCTACTCCTTCTGAAGAAGTTCAAGTTGAATCTGAACCAACAGAAGAAGAAACTACAGAACCTGGACAGGAAGAAACAGTTGTTGAAGAAACTGTAGAACCTGTTCCAGAAGAAATTGTAGAAGAAACAATTCAAGAAGAAACACAGGCAGCTGAAGTAACTGAAGAAGCAGCTCAGGATGCAATTGAAGCAGAATCAGAAGAAACTCCAGCAGTTGAGGAATCTATAACTGATGAAACTATAGAAACAGAAGCTCCTCAGGACCAGGATGAAAATTCTGAAGAATTTGATTTTGCAGCTGCTATTGATGAATATATTAAACCAATTCATAAAAATTCAGTTGTCGAAGGTGTTGTTCTCGAAGTTGGTAATGACGAAGTTATTGTTAATATAGGACAAAAATCTGATGCCTTAATACTTAAAAGAGACTTCACTTTAAAACGTGATGAAGAATTAAAAGATATTGTTAAAGTTGGGGATAAAGTTACTGCTATCGTAACTGATTTACACACTCGTGAAAATGATGGTAAATTTAAGCTATCCAAAGTAAGATATGACAACCAACAGATTCAATCACGTTTAAGCAAAGCTTATGAGAATCGTGAAGTGCTTTATGGTAAAGTTGATTCTGTTAGTGGCAGCGGAATTATGGTTGATGTTGGATTCACAGAAATCTTTATGCCGGCATCTCAATATCATCTACATTTTGTAAAAGATCTAAATGCGTTAGTTGGAAATGATGTACGTGGTATTTTAATTGACTATAATCCAAAACGTCGACGCGCCATTCTTTCTCAAAAAGTACTTTTAGCTGAAGAACGTGATGAAAGATTAAGAGAACAACAGGCTATTAAAGAAAAACGTTTTGAAGAATTAGCTTTAGACGATATCGTAACTGGTAAGATTAAAACTATTACTGACTTTGGTATCTTTGTAGATCTAAATGGAATTGATGGATTTATTCACCGTTCAGATTTAACATGGGATAGAAATAATGAACCAAGAAAACTGGTTCAGCGTGGACAAGAAATTGAAGCTCGTGTTATTGGACGTAATGAAGAAGATAAAAAAATTAAATTATCAGTAAAAGATCTTCAGGAAAAACCTTGGGATAGATTTGTTAAATCTTACATGGAAAATGATGAAATCGAAGTTGAAATAACTAATACTTTAGATTTTGGTGCTTTTGCTCAAATTATTCCTGGAGTAGAAGGACTCATTCATATTTCTGAAATTAGTTATGATAGAGTAGAATCTGTTTCTTCTGAACTTAAAACTGGTGATAAAGTTAAAGTTAAAATTATAAAGATTGACGAACCTCAAGAAAAAATTTCACTTAGTATTAAAGCTACTTTACCGAGACCTGAAAGACAAAAAACTCAGGAAGAAGCTGATTATGAATTCGAAGAATATGGTAGTGAAGGAAGAAATAGAGGAAAACGTCGTAATCGCCGTCAAAATAATAAGAATAATAATTATTATGATGAAACTTCAGAATTCACTTTAGGAGACACTTTTGGTGATATTTTCAGTAATTTAGATTTTAGTGAATTAGATGCTGAAGAAGAAGCTGAAGCCGAAGCAGAAACAGAAACTGTTACTGAAGAAGAATAAAACTAATTTATTAGCTTTAAGATAGATAGGGCACTAGTTGAACTAGTGCCTTTATTTATCTAAATGTAACTTCTATATTTCCTTTTCCTACTGCTTCCTCTAAACCTTTTGGATCATCTATATAACCAATTTTAGTATAGGAATAATCGGTTGGAAATGTTTTATAAAATAAAACCAGACAATCTGTTGTATAAAGCATTAAATCTCCAGCTTTTATTTCTTCAAAATTCTCTGGATTAGAGGGTAGAGTAAAGGATAAATTCGAAAACTTTTCGTTTCCATTTAATTCTTCCATTTCAAGAGTTATTGGTAGATTACTTTTAAAAGCTTGAGCTGTTTCATTATCATATAGGGTAGCAGAATAAGTTATATTACCTATTTCAATATTAATCTGATTATCATCTAAAACAATATCTTCATCGACAGGATACGAATCTGAATTTTCTTCCGAAATGTCGACTTTCCTTCCATTTGTATTTTGATTAACACATCCTGTTAATAATATAATAAGACAAATTAATAAAAGCAGCTTTCTCATATAATTTTGATTTAGAATCCTTCCTTATTTATGGTCTATTTCAACTTCTATTATTATAATTAAATTCAGAACTAGAAAGAAACATTATGAAAAAAATATATTGTTTTTCACTTATTTTATTATTCTCAATTTTAGTATTTTCAGGTTGTGCTACAGAAAAGAATGAAGCTAGTGGAGAATCAAAAAACCAGAAAGAAACAACTCAAAGCGATAATACTAACAATAAAACTAGTAACCAGAATAATAACCAATCGAATTCAGATCTAATTGGGAAATGGGAAAATATCCAGGAATATGGGTTATCTAAAGAAGATACTGAAGGGACAGAAGCAAAACCATTTGAAGCTAAAATGATTACAAGTATTACTTTTAGTAATGACGGAAAATATACTCAGGAAACTAAAAGTGAAACCAATTATGATGACGGTACAAATGATACAACAAGTAGTGTTTCTGAAGGAAGCTATAGTGTTTCGGGGGATAAAATTACTCTAACTATGCAAACCTTAGATGGTAAAAATAAAGAACAAACGGCTTCTGAAATGGGAGATATGGTTACTGAAGAAGATTTAGTTTCATTTAATCCAATTGAATTTACCTTTACAATAAAAGGTGATAAATTAACAATAGAAGAAGAATCTGCGGGAACTATGGAATATACTAAAGTTCCAAATTAAAATGAGCATGCTCTTGCTCTTTTTTTATTTTTAAAATTCGATAGAATAAAATTATGTCAGAGAATATAACAAATCGAAACCAGGAAAATGTAGAAATTTTTGAGAAGCTACCAATACCAAAAGCTATTCAAAAGATGGCGATTCCAACCATCATTAGTCAACTAATTGTTTTAATTTATAATATTGCTGATACTTTTTTTATTGGAAGGACAAATAATCCATATATGGTAGCAGGAGCTTCTTTAATTCTACCAGTATTTAATCTAGCTCTTGTAATTTCCTCTTTTTTTGGTTCAGGTGGCGGATCATTAATCTCAAGATTACTTGGAGCTAATAATTTAAAGGAAGCCCGTAAAGTATTTAATTTTAGTTTTTATTTATCTCTTATTTGCTCTTCCCTTGTTTCATTATCAATATTTCTCTTTTTAAATCCACTTTTGAAAACCTTAGGAGCAGGGCCTGAGACTTTTGAGTATGCTAAAACTTATGTAACTATGGTCATTATTTTAGGTGGAATACCAACTGTCATGAGTAATACGTTATCGATGTTAATTAGAAGTGTTGGAGATTCTATCAAAGCTGGATTTGGAATAACTCTAGGCGGTATAATCAATATAATTCTTGATCCTATTTTTATGTTTATTCTTTTTCCAAAGGGACAAGAGATCTTAGGAGCTGGAGCAGCTACCTGTTTATCTAATATAATAGCTTGTATTTATTTTGCAATTGTTCTGATTAATAAGAGAGAAGATCCCGTTTTAAAATTTTTAAATCCCTTAGATTTTCCGAACAAATCAAATATTAAAAGTATTATTGATGTTGGATTTCCTTCAGCGATTGGTGTTTTCCTTTTTGATATTGATTATATTGTTTTAGACCGCTTAACAGCAAATTATCATGCCATTGCTTTAGCAGCTATTGGAATTGTATTAAAAGCAGAACGTTTACCTCTTAATATAGGAATTGGAATTGCCCAGGGAATGCTTCCTGTAGTAGCTTATAATTATTCTTCCAAAAATTTTAAAAGAATGAAAGAAGCTCAAAATTATTCTTTAAAACTCGGAATTATTTGTTCTATACTAAGTATTATTTTCTATGAATTATTTGCTAATTTTATAATGCATATATTTATTAATGATACTCAAACAGTTCAGTTGGGAATCTATTTTCTTCGGGTTAGAGTTTTAGCGACTCCTTTAATGTTTATTAGCTTTTTCTTTGTTTATGTATTTAATGCATATGGAAAAGGTGGATATGCTTTATTTCTCGCAGTATTACGTTGGCTGGTTTTAAATATTCCAATGCTCTTTCTTCTAGATCATCTTATTGGACTTAATGGTCTTGTTTGGTCTCAAGTAACTGCTGATACTATAAATGTGATCTGTTCAATTATTATTTATCAATATTATAAAAAGCATTATCTTGTTCTACTTGAAAAAGAAACTACTACCTGATGGTTTTCAGTTATAATAGAGATAAATTATCTTTCGATTAAGCTGAAATCAAATTAAATTGTTTAAAGAATAAGATTAATTGAACAGAAGCAGTATTCCAAGGAATCTGGTATGCCAGTTATTAATAAAAAATTCAGTTTAAAAGCTGATAAGAAGAATTTGGATTTATTAAATAATTTCTTTGAAGAACAGTTTGAACAACTTAATCTTCCAACGGAATTACTATTTCCAATAGAATTATCCTTTGAAGAAATATACGTTAATATTTGTAATTATGCTTATCCAGATAAAACTGGAAAAGTTGATATAGAAGTTTTTATTGATGATAATAATATAAAAATAATTTTAATAGATAAGGGTTTACCATATAACCCATTAACCAAAGAAGATCCTGATACAACTTTAGCTATAGAAGATAGACAAATTGGAGGATTAGGAATTTTTCTAACGAAACAATATATGGATGATTTTATTTATGAATATAAAAATAATCAAAATATTAATATTCTAATTAAAAAATTAAAATAAAAACTCGCTGATTTAGCGAGTTTTTTGTTTTAGAACTTCAAAACAAAGCATAGTAATATCATCAAATTGTTCAGCGTTATCTACAAATTTATAAATATCTTTTCTAACCAATCTTAAGATATTTTCAACACTTTGATCTTTAGCTTTATTTAAAACCTTTAATAATCTATCCTCTCCATATAATTCTGAGGATTCATTTTGAGCTTCAGTTCCACCATCAGTATACATAAAGAGCTTATCACCTGGTTTTAAACTGGTTTCATATAGAATAAGGTATATCTGGAACAGCAGCTAAAACTAAACTAGCTGTAATTATTTCATAATTAAAATTTTATTTTCTCTTAAAATAGCTGGAGGATTATGACTCGCATTAACAAAAATTAATTTTCCTGTAGAAATTTCATAAATTGCTAATAGTGCTGTTACAAAAAAATCCCCTTCATTTCCTTCACAAAGAACATTATTTACGTTTTCAAATATTTCATTGTACTTTTATTCAGAAACCATTTCACCTTGAAGTAAAGATTGATTCTTAATTAAAACTTTTGAAATTGTCATAAATAAGGTTAATATTAAAGTATTATCTTTCTTTTCTTTATTCATTAATAGTTTAAGTAATTCTAGTTGGTTATCTAATTAAATATAATTAGATAAAAAATTCAAGTTTGAATTAATAAGAAAATTTTTTGAATTGGCATTCTATTGTTAAAATAAATTATACATTATTCAATTAAATTTTATTCAAGTAATTGAAATCGATAAAAAGGAATTAAGGAAAGTCAATGTCAGAATTTATTGAAAATATAAGGAATCTTTTTTACCAAAATGATTCCAAGCGTGATAAAAACTTTACTACACCTGTAGATATAAAACGTTATGATAATTTAAAGTATGCTAATGAATCCGAAGATCAAATACTAGACGTTTATACTTTAAAAAATAAAAGCAATGAAAAACAACCAGTTATAATTAATGTCCACGGAGGCGGTTGGGTTTACGGAACTAAAGAAACCTATCAATACTATTGTATGGAGTTAGCAAAACGAGGATTTAAAGTGATCAATTATACTTATAGATTGCTTCCTGAAAATGACTATCCTTTGTGTATTGAAGATTTAAATTAAGTTTTTAAATGGATTAAGGAAAATGCTGAAAAATTTAATTTAGATTTAAATAATATCTTTGCAGTTGGTGATTCAGCAGGAGCTAATATTTTAGGAATTTATTCCGGAATAATTACTAATCCAGAAAGTGGTAAAAGAATTGGTATTACTCCAACAACAAGTTTAAAACTAAAAGCAATAGCTCTAAATCATGGTTGTTACGATATGACTAACTCTATTGAATCAGATAATACTAATAAAATTGATATGACTAGTATTAACGATCAGATTATGGTTGAAATTTTTCACCATATTCCTACTAAGAATGAGCTTGAAAGTATTTCTGTTCCAACTTATATTTCAAATAATTTTCCTCCTGTTTATATGGTTAGTAGTTCTGATGATTTTTTAATAAATGAACCAATAAAATTAATAAACATATTAACCCAATATAAAATTCAGTTTGTTTATCATTTTCTAAGTTCCCCTGGAGTTGAATTACCTCATGTTTTTCATCTGGATATCAGTAATCCTTATGCCGAAATTGTAAATGATGAAGAATGTGACTTCTTTAAAACTTTTATCGATTGAGCATTCTTGAAAATAAGTGATAAAATTATTTGAAAGTAAACTATTGCGAGGAATCAATGAGTTATAACGAAGATTATAGTCACGGTGAAAATTATGGCGATCAGTATGCGTCTAAAGGGGAAGGGTATGGTCATGGTGAACACTATGGCGAAAAATATTCTTCCAAAATAGACGAAGGATATAGTCACGGTGAAAACTATGGCGATCAGTATGCGTCTAAAGGGGAAGGGTATAGTCATGGTGAACATTATGGCGAAAAATATTCTTCCAAAATAGACGAAGGATATAGTCACGGTGAAAACTATGGTGATCAGTATGCTTCAAAAGGGGAAGGATATAGTCATGGCGAACATTATGGCGAAAAATATTCTTCCAAAATAGATGAAGGATATAGCCATGGTGAAAACTATGGTGATCAGTATGCTTCAAAAGGGGAAGGATATAGTCATGGCGAACATTATGGTGAAAAATACTCATCTAAAATAGATGAAGGTTACAGTCATGGTGAAAATTATGGTGATCAATATGCTTTAAAAGGTAAAGAGGAATATGATCACGGAGAAGGTTACGGTGATTAATTAAATTAATTAACGAATCCTATTTGGATTCGTCTTTTTTTATATGAAATATTGTTTAAATCTTTGTGACTTACTTTATCCATCAGTAGTTAATAATTATTCTATAAATGAACTAATTAGAAAAGCTGATTTAGAAAATGATCCTATTAGAATCTATCTTGGTTCCTCTTTCTGTAGTCAGTATTTTAAACATTTAGGTTATTTTCTGAGAGATGATTTTATAAAATCTACAAGTTTACCAATAACTTTAACAGTTCCAATTTTCTCTCAAAAAGATCTTAAAACTGGGAAAAATTTAGTATTAAAATTATTAAGTTACGAAGCGATAGATGAGATAACAGTTAATGATATTGGGATGTTTGATTTTTTAAAGAATAGTACAGATAAAAAAATTAATCTTGGAAGATTGTTCTTTAAAGATACCAGAGATGTCAGAATTCCTGAGTATAATAATCAGAAAAAAAGAATAAGTTTATTAGATAATTTAGATTTTTATAAAGGAATTTCAGGAATAGAATTTGACTTAATTACTCAAAATTTAGAAATTGAACCGTTAGAAAAGATTACAGTATCTGTTCATACTCCATATACTTATCAAACAACAGGTAATATTTGTAAATTCGCTTCAATAAAAAAAGAAGTTTCCCAAAAATTTAGACCAAATTCTAATTGTACAATGGAATGTAAACATCTCCACGAATTTTATTTAGAAAGTTTTACAATGGATGAAAACCTTAATGAAGTTTTCCGTTTTGGTAGAGCTGTTTACTTTCTTCAAAATACAGAAAATTTAGAGAATTTACCTGTTGACCGTAATATTGTTTTTCCATTAAAAGAATTATCTTTACTTGATTAATATGAATATTCTTGTTCCTTTTAAAGGCCAGGCTAAAATTGAAGATTTTATTAATGCTGGAGCCAAAGAATTCTATTTAGGATTCTATGACGAAAACTTTACAGACAAATTTGGAAAATACACTGATCTGAATAGAATGTCGGGATTTAGTAAGAGAGCTAATCCTTTTACCTTTAAAGAGTGTATTGAGAGTATAAATAAAATAAATAATTCAGGAGGTTCGGCTTTTCTTACTTTAAATTCTAGTGCTTATAGTCAACCTATTATTAATTATATTAAAGAAAATTATTTACCTGGTCTAAAAGATAGTAAAGTAAGTGGAATTATAACTTCTGATTTGCATTTAGCCAGAGCTATTAGAGAATTTGATATTCCAATAGTTGCTAGTACAATTTGTGGAATTTATAACTCTGATATTGCAAAAGCTTATTTTAATAATGGTTTTCATCGTATCATTGTTCCAAGAGACTTATCTTTAAACGAAATAAAAGAAATAACAGAAGAACTTCCAGAAGCAGAATATGAAGTATTTTTTATGCGCAATGGTTGTGTTTTTTCTGATTGTTATTGTCTAGGAATGCACCGAAGAGAATGTGGGGCTACATGTTACTTTATTAAACATCATCCAAGACGGTTTGTTACTAATAAAGTTTCCTTTGAAGACCGCCAAGAAATAGATCTAAATAATAAAATTTATAATGAAACTTTTCATAAAGAAACCTGTGGACTTTGTGCGCTCTATCGTTTAATGGATTATAATATAGGATCTCTTAAAATCGTTGGTAGAAGTGATAATCCAAGCGAAATAATTAGAGATATTAAATTAATTAATACTAATATAGAAATAGCCCAGCAAAGTTCGGATGAAGAAGAGTATCTTAAAAATATGAAGTTTCCAGATAACCGTTCTACAAAATGCATTAGTGGTTTGTCCTGTTATTATCCGGAAGTTCGTTTTGGCGCTTAATTCTAAAATGAAAAAAATATTTTTCTTTTTAACTTTAATATACTTGTTTTTATTAATGAGTTGTTCTTCTAACGAATTTGTTCAGAATAATACTGAAACTAATAATGAAGATTCTGTTTATCCTGCCCACGAACCTTTTGGGGAAGGGATAGGGATTAATCCAGGCGAAGTCGTTTGGGGATTCGATCCAAATGCAGTTGCTTGGGATGGAACCGGATATTGGTGGAATGAAAGCAATTTTAACTCAGAAATTATTCATAACTTATTAGAAAAATCTTTATTAGAATTAACTAACCAGGATAATGCTGAAAATGCCTGGGATGAACTTTTTAAGTATTATAATCAGAATCATGGAATAAATAATGGATATCAACAAGGACAGAAACTTGCTATTAAAGTTAATATAAACGGTTCTGGAGTCTCTGATAATGATAATTCTGGAAATACTAATTTAAGTTATACAAATCCATATTTACTAAAAGAGTTATTATTATCCTTAGTTAAAGATGCTAGAGTTAATCCAAAAGATATTACAGTTTATGATGTTTCGCGTCTGTTTCCAGAATATATGATTGATTTATGTACTAAAGATCAATTAAAAGGAATTCAGTTTGTTGATAGAAGTAATGCGCAAAGAGATGAAAATGTTAAACTGACTTTTTCCAATAATTTTGAAACAGTGGACTCTTATCTTCCTACATGTGTTACTCAAGCTAACTATTTAATAAATTTAGCTAATTTGAAAGGTCATTCATTTGGAATTACTTTAACTGCTAAGAACCACTTTGGTTCTTTTTTAAATAGTAGTGAACTAAGACCTCCATTGGAAGCTAATTTACATCAATGGTTAACAAGAAAAGAAATGAATATTTATTCTCCTTTAGTTGATTTAATAGCTAATATGGAACTGGGAGGAAAAACTATTCTTTATATTTTGGATGCTTTAATAGTAGCTTCCAGTGAAGGTATTGAGATGACCAAAGAAAATACTACCTGGAAAATGGAACCATTTAATGAAAATTTTACCTGTAGTATATTTCTCTCTCAGGATCCTCTAGCTATTGATTCTGTTGGTGCAGATTTTCTGGCTGCTGAACCAACAGTTTATGAATATAATTCTGAAGTTAGAGATAGTTCTAATGAAAACTATTTGCATGAAGGTGGAATGGTAAGTGATGCACCTTCTGGGATTAAATATAAAAATCAAAACGGTATTGTTAAAAATTTGGGTATTCATGAACATTGGAATAATATTCAGGAAAAGAAGTATAGTGGAAATTTTAATAAAAAAGGAATTCTGCTAAAACAAATACTATTAAAAAAGAATAATAGTAATTGAGAATTAATGAATATTTAAAATATTTTAATTAATTTTAATCGAATTAAAGATTTGTTGAGTAATTAATGGTAAAGGAAATAATAACTTAAATCAAATAAAAGTAAAATGATTACTTTTTATAATATATTACTATAGACTTTTCAGGGAATTATTATACTGTTTAAACCAATTATTGATCCAGATAAAAAGATATCAATATTTTGATCTACTAATCTCTTAAACGATAAATTAATAGAAGAAATAACCCTCAATTGAAAAGATTATTTAAGATAGATCGTTCGATCTTTAATTGATGAGATATCGTTTAATGTTTTTTATTTCAATAATGTTAAAACTAAACCAAATCTTTTTGTAAAATTAAAGATTGATGCTCTATTTCTAAAAGGAATCCTAGATCTTAGTAATGAAGAACTAATTATATTTATTTTTATCTTCATTTTAATTAAAAAGGCATTTTATTTCTTAAATGTTATTAATTAATTACTAAGTCTACACACTTATACATTTTAGAAATTAAGTCTACAACTATTTCTATTAAGCTCTATTTTCCTGAAATTTCTCTAATTTAGTTTCGATTTTTCTTTTATTTAACCAAGTTACGTATTTTAAAATCATTTTAATTTTAATTTTGGCAATTCTATCAATAAATAAATAATAAAAATTTCTTAATTATTTAGTAACTTCTATTTTCTAAATTAAACCAAACAAATAAAACTCGTTAAAAGTTATGAAACTTGAAAGTATTATTAAAAATACAAAACCAAAATCAACTGAAATAAACCATACTCGAGATGTGACAGATTTAATAATAGATTCTAGAGAAGTTAAAAAAGATTCAGCCTTTATAGCTATCCGTGGTTCAAAGGTAGATGGTCATAATTATATTAATGAGGCAATTAAGAATGGAGCTACTAATTTAATCCTCGAAGAAGTTCCTAGAAATATTAGTATTCCAAAGGATATAAATCTCGTTTTATATGATGATACTCAGGAAATATTAGGATATTTGGCAAATAATTTCTATGATCATCCATCTACCAAATTAAAAGTAATAGCAATAACTGGAACTAAAGGAAAAACAACAGTTGCAAATATGTTAAAAGATGCCTTAGAATCTCAAGGTCATACCTGTGGAATAAGTGGGACTTTAGGTATAAATTATAATAATAAAAAAATTGAATCTCCAAATACTACGCCAGATAGTTTATTATTACAAAAAGCCATGCGAAAAATGGTTGATGATAAGTGTGAATATTTTATTATGGAAGCTTCTTCGCAGGGATTTAAAAGAAAGCGTATTAATGGGATAGATATTGATATCGGTGTTTTTTTAAATATTGATCGAGATCATATAGGAGAAAATGAACATAGTTCTTTCGAAGAATATTTATCCTGTAAACTGGAAATTTTTGATAAAAGTAAAAAAGTGATTGTGAATTCTGGTGATAAACTTTGGAATTATTTAACTCCAAAACAAATAGAAGATTCAATTTCATTTTCAGTAAATTCCAACGCTGATTTTAAAGCTATTAATATTAAGCCTTATAAATCTAATAGAGTTTTAGGAAGCACTTTTGAGATTGAAGATCATGAAGGTTCTTTTATAATCAGTCTTCCTGGTCAAATCAATGTACAGAATGCACTAGCAACTTTGACTATCTTAGATCAATTAGGATTTGATATAAATGAATTTAATAAATCTTTCAGTTCTTTTAAAGTCCAGGGGCGAGCTGAATTATTACAATCTCCAGCTGAATATAACAGAACTGTTTTAGCAGATTTTGCTCATAATCGTTTAAGTACCCAAAGCATCTTAGAAAATTTACGTGATTATAATCCTAAACGAATTATTAGTGTTTTTGGATTACGTTGGAATGAAACAAAAATGCGTAGATATGATCAGGGATATTCTGCAGGAAAGTTTTCTGATTTAGCTATATTAACAGAAGATTATAGAGGTTCTGAAAGCTTTAAACAAATTTCTGAAGATGTAATAAAAGGCCTTAATGATAGTGGTGGTAAATATATAGTTATAGAAGATAGAAAAGAAGCTTTAGAAAAAGCAGCAGATTTAATTAATGAAGATGATATTTTAATATTATTAGGTATTGATAATTCTCATATTCAAATGATCAATGATAAGAAAATTTATTTTAATGAAGAAGAAATAATTTATAATTATTTAAAAAATAAAAATAATAAACAATAAATATTCTATTAGAACACGTTATTTGTTAAGTAAATAGGTGATTCATGTTTCAAATAGCTGATATGCACTGTGATACTATCTCTGCTTTATATAATTTTGGTAAACCAGAAGATTCTTTAAGAAGAAATAATTTTCATCTTGATTTAGAACGCTTAAAAGATTCAAATTATATTTTACAGACTTTTGCCCTTTATCAGGATATTTCCAAAGAAAAATCTCCTTATAAATATGCTCGAAATCTTTTAAATTTATACAATAAAGAATTAGAAAAGAATTTTGATATCGTAACACCTATTCTTTATAAAGAGGATATAGACCAATTAAAGGAAAATCAAAAAATCGGATCTTTATTAACGTTAGAAGAAGGAGAAGCTTGTGAAGGGAGTTTAGATAAACTCCTTGATTTTTTTAATGAAGGAGTTCGTTTAATTACTCTAACCTGGAATAATCAAAATTCTCTAGGTTTTCCAAATAAATTTGATTTATCAACTAAAACTTTTATTCCAGATATAGAGAATGGTCTTACTGCTTTTGGAATTGATTTTATTCAGGAGATGGAAAATCTAGGGATCATATTAGATGTCTCTCACTTATCGGATAAAGGATTTTATGACGTTTATCAAAATTCAAAAAAGCCTTTTATTGCCTCACATTCAAATGCCAGAGCTCTAAGTAATATACCTAGAAATTTAACAGATGATATGATTAAAAAGATTAGTGAACGGGGAGGAATAATCGGTTTAAATTTTTGTGGTGATTTCATCGATTCTAATACCGGCTTTGCTTCAATCCAAGGTTTAGTTGATCACTTAAAATATCTTGTTAATAAAGGTGGAATAGATGTAGTCGGATTAGGAACTGATTTTGATGGAATACCTAATATGGTTGAAATTGATAATTGTTCTAAAATGCCTTTCCTATTAGATTCTTTGAAAAAAGAAGGATTTAGTGAAGATGAAATTGAGAAGATTGCAAATAAAAATGTTCTTAGGGTTTTTCGAGAAATTCTTCCCTCTAAGCTTTAATTATAATAATTCATTAATGAAGATATAATAAAATTGCCTGATTTATTCTATCATCTCTTTTATTCTTTTTTTATCGACGTTAAAATCAATCAAATCCCCTGTGTTTGAATCTATTAATACACAGGAGGTATTTTTAATTTTAATATTATCATCACCTATCTGATTAGATACATAAGAACCAGTAATAGCTCCATGTGAAACAATTAAAACATCTCCATTATATTTGCAAGCTATTTCTTTTAAAGCAGTATAGATTCGATTATAAAGATCTTCTGGAGATTCACCATCTTCAATTTGATGAG
>CANQNI010000007.1 GCA_947625175.1 uncultured Eubacteriaceae bacterium
AAAGAAAAGATATTCAGTGGATTGAAGAAAAAGAGCAGGACGAAGTCAAAGCAGCCTATTGGCAATATAAAGAAAGAAGGCTCGATAGAGATGAATGGCAGTTTATGACAACAGCTCAAAATCAGGAGAATATAGTAACAATGATGGAAGCTATAGCTGATATGTATGAACTTCAATCTGAAATGTATAGTGGAGGTAATTTCGGTGGCTAGACTATTTTTTACATTAATATTATTGGGCAGAAAAACGTTAGAAGATGTTCCTTGTGGTCTACTACCGGCAGTTCAGGAATTACTGGAAGAGGAAGAACAAAGTAACAAAGAATAAAAGTAAAAGCTTTTGTTATAATTTCCTTATAAATTCGAACGAGGTTTTTATGAAAAAAGTAGTCTTATTTTTATTGCTATTATTACCGTTTATTTTAACAGGATGTGGAAAATCAGAAGATCCTCAGGTTTCTACTTTTAAAGATAAATTAACAGCTACAAACTGGGAATTTAAACAGAGCGGTATTGATTCTACCCTATTTTATGATTTTGAGCCTGATGGCAGCTTTACTGCTATTATTGATGGCTCTAATTCCAGAAGTGGGATTTATCAAATAGATCAAGTTATCGATAATGGAAATAAAGGCTGGATTAGTTTTATTAATCCAGACACTAAAGAAGTTCTTTTTCAAGAATATTTTACCTTTAACGGTGATTTATTAAACGAATCAGAATCTGCATCTCCTGAAGATAACGGTATTAATCTTTATCCAGTTCCTAAGGATAACTAATTTACTTTTACAGACCTTTTTAGGTCTTTTTTTATTCCTCAAAATTTGGAATTTAGATAACTTAATTGGAGAAAAATAATGCCGGTTCCAATATGGCTACAATTATTAGATGACTGGGTAATAGCTCTATCACCTCTTTGGACTATTCTTATTTTAGTTTTTTGGAAACCGATGAAGATTCTGGTTATAAACATTTACAATCGTCTGGTTAAATCACCGGTTGATGAAACCAAAGAAGATATTGATGAACATGATGAGCGTTTGGCTCTTTTAGAACAAAAGATAGAAAAACTAGACTCCGATTTAGAACAACGTAAAAAAGTTAGTAGAGCTTTATTACACCATGAGATTTTTCAAACTGCCAAACAGGCTTTGAAAAACAAAAGTATTACAGAAATAGAATTAGAAAATTTAGAAGAGCTCTATATTCCGTATAAAGAAATCGGTGGAAATGGTACTGCCGAGAAATTATACGAGGAATGTAGAAGTTTACCTATTCAAGAATAAGGAGAGAATTATGATAACTAAAGAAGAATTAATCGCTAAAATTAATGCAGTCGCACCTTTACTAGTAACTTTTATTGGATGTATTAACGCCTTTTTAACCATTAAAGGTTTACCATGTATTCAGGTTGGAGATGAAGCAATAACCTTATGTATTAGCTCTATTGCAACTGTAGTCGGTGAAGTTTGGGGCTGGTGGAGAAATAATAACTTTACAAAGAAAGCTCAAGTCGCTCAACCTGTTCTTAATTTATTAAAGGAAGATAAGATTACTACTCAACAGGTAGAAGCATTTGTTGATGAAAATACTGCAGAATAAGGCAACTCTTAATTGAGCTGCCTTTTTAGAAAGGATTTGGATAATGATTTCTATACCTTTTTCAGGATCAAAGCGTTATAGTTACAACCCTGTTAAGGAAATAGTTCAGGAGAGAGGTTATAGAACCGTTTACGAGCCTTTTGGTGGATCTGCAGTTTTGTCAGTAAATCTATATAATGACGGTTTAATAGATAAAGCATTAATTAATGATTTCGATCATTTATTCGATATATACCCTGCTTATTTAGATAAAAAAGACGAGATAATTCAAAAGTGCTTAGCTAATGGATTCGAAAAAAGTAATAAAAAGCTTTCTGAAGAAAAACAAATTTTCCTACAAAATTTAATTAAAGAAACCGATAAGGAGATGTGGCCTCTTCTAGCAAATAATTTTGTTTTTAGTGCCAGAGTAACCAGCGGGAATATTTTCTTAAAGGACTTTGTTTATTTTCAGAATGATATTACAACTGAAAAACAAAGAGAGTTTTATAAAATTGTAAAAGAATTAGATATTGTTTCTTATGATTATAAGGATTATTTTAAGAGAGCTTATTTTGAAAACAACTCGCTTATAATTCTGGATCCGCCTTATTTAAACTCAGCTCAAAAACAATATAACAATAAAGAATTTTTTGGACTTTCTGAAACCATTGATTTGCTTAATTTAACCAAAGCAACGGGGCAGGATTTCCTATTCTTTAATATGGTGGAAAAAGATACCAAAGCCTTACTTAATCTGTTTGACTTTAATATCCAAAAAACAATTGTAAGAAATACCTCTCTTAATTACAGTTCAAAAAGAGATGACGTTTTAGCTTATGTAAAAAGATAATGCCGAGAATTACTTCTCGGCATTTGGTCTGCATAACTCATCAAGGGAAACATTTAAAGCATCTGCCAGTTTAATAGCAGTATCAACTTTACAATTCCCACGGCTTTCAACATTTTCTATGGTCCTTTTAGGAACATTAGATAATTCCGACAACTTTCTATACGTTAAACCTTTTTTAATACGTAATTCTCTTAAATTCATGTTATTTCCTTAAAGCTCTTCTTAAAGCTAAGATTGAGATAACTACAGCTATAGAAGAGATTACAATTGATAAAGATGTTATTATATTAAGCATTTGATTAATTTGATGATTAGAGTTAATATTAAATAAAGGAGTGGGTGGTTTCCCACCCAGTGTCCTTATTTCTTAGTTGATTGATAAGTTATTATAGCAGCTGCTAGACTGATTATTGCTGCTGCTAAACTTATCAAAGCCGATGTTAACTCTAACATCATTTGTCCTCCTTTCTGATATATATTATACCACCATAAAGGGGACAACACAATAGTTTTCGAGAATTTTTTTACCTAAACCGCTATTTTAGTGGTTTTTTTTATTCCTCGGAGTATGAGTTTCAGCGGTTCGAGTCCGCTCTCATGCTCTTTTTTTAGCCAATTTACAATGAAAAAAGAATTAAAAAAGAAAATAAAAAAGATAGATAAAAGAGGAAAAAGAGTAATTGATCTTTTAACTCTTCCATTAACTAAACTCCATAAAAACGATATTTATAAAGACGAATTTACCGTTTGTAATGATTCGTATGTTGACGATAAAAAAGTTTTTCATCTAGTTGTTGAGTATGATATTCCGTTAGGAAAATTAAAATAATTGGAGGAAATTATGTTTAATCCATATATCGCTATCGGTCATGGTGTTTCAACTGATGGGACCTGGGATACGGGCTGTACCTGGAATGGTTATACTGAAGCTGAAATTGCCAAAGAAGTTGTTGCTGGTATTTTAGAAGTTTTTCAGGCTAATGGAAAAACCTTTGTTACTGATTATCCTGAAAATGCTGCCAATATTATTAATTGTGTTGATATAGCTAATGCCAATAACTGCAGTCACTATTTAAGTGTTCATTTAGACTGGGATCAAGCTCCAAGCGGTATTTTACCAATTATTTATCCAGGAAGCGGAGAAGGTTTAGTTATGGCTGAAGCAGTCAGGGCTTCAATGAAATTAAGAATACCTGGTTTAAATGATCGTGGTAATTTACAAAGAGATGATTATGAAGTCCGCAGTACTAATATGCCAGCTCTAATTATGGAAATAGGTTCTATTAAAGCGGATAATGCTTTAATTGTTAATAATACCAGATTATTTGGTCATTCCATTGCTTATGGTTTAATGGACGCAGCTGGAGAGCCTTATAATGTTTTAACAGATTCCGGATCCGTTCCTGTATCTCCTCCCCCAGCAGTAGCTCCTGTTAATCCGCAGGCTGATGTTTCTACAGTTTCTAGCTCCGGCTTTAACTGGGAAACAGAGAACATTCAATATTTCTTAAATATTTGTAATTATGGAGCTCCAGACATTGACGGTATTTGGGGATCTGAAACCGAACAATGTCTTAAAAATGCTCAGTCCGCTTATGGAATTGAAGCAGACGGAATTTGGGGTCCGATTACTCAAGCAAATGTTGAATGTCAGGTAAGAGGATATCAAACCAGATTAAACGAGCTCGGTTTTACCTGTGATATTGACGGAATAGCTGGACCAGGAACTTATCAGGCAGTTAAAAACTTTCAGGCTGCTAATGGCTTAGAAGTAGACGGGATAGTTGGGCAGAATACTTTTGGAGCTTTATTTGGATCCGCTCCAGTAAACAGCGCTTCTTCTATTGAATTGAGAAACTTTGAACCCGATGAGTTTAAATGTGAATGTGGCTGCGGCGGAGATGTCCAACTCGAACTTAAACAAAAAGTCCAGGCATTAAGAGATTTATTAACTCAAAGAGCTGGAGTAGACAGACCTTTAGTTATTACCTCCGGTTTTAGATGCCCTTACCAGAATGAAAGAGATGGCGGAGTTCCTGATAGCCTCCATATGGAAGGGGCAGCCTGTGATTTATATACCCCAGGAATGTCTAACGCTATGGTTGACGAAATAGCTTACTGTGCTCAACAGGTAGGCTTAGGAACTTTAAAATATTACAGTAACCTATTTGTTCATGTTCAACTTTATCCTGCAGATAGAGTAATGAATTAAAATGGAAATCATAAGAAATCTTTCAAACGGTTTAATTGAAGCAGAAGCTGAGGACATATTAGAGTCCTTATATGAAATTGGAGAATGGGTTGAAATCAATTTAAAAGATTATGAGATAATCGATAAAAATGGAAAAACCTTTTTATTAAAAAATTAAGCTGCCTTTAAGCAGCTTAATTTTTTAATTTCATATCCTCATTTCCTAACATTATTTTATGAAAAGTTTCAGCTAATTCTCTAGACTTTTTTAACTCTTCTTTTTTCGTTTCAATAGGAATAGGAATTAAAAATTCATTTTTAAAATATTCTTCATATAAAACTGGTTGAACCGCTGTTTGTGATAAATATAATATTTGATCTTGAGCCCAGCTACTTTTTAAACTAGACCATAGTAAAAGTGCTTGTTCTTCATTTTCTGGTCTAATAACTAAAAATCCAGAAGTACAAATCGCCCCATCAAATTCTTCAGGAACTAACACAACAGTTCCTCGGGAGCTAATATTTAAAGCTATTAAAATATCGTTCTTTTTAACAATATAAGAAGCTCTATCAGGTAAATCATTAAATTTCTCATATTTAAAATTATTAATAATACCTGATTTAGTAACTCCTTTAATTTCAATATATTTAAAACTTTTGTCTTCTTCTTCTAATTCTTTTTTTTCTGTTGAAGTTAATTTAGGAATTATTTTTAAATCTTTTCCTTTTAATAATTTTATTTTATTCTCTTCAGCTAATGAATTTAAATCTTTCTTAATACCAGCTAAAGTAGAAGAGTAATAAAACGGATCCAATCTTTTTGAAGTTAAATAAGGTCTTAAATTATCATCAAATTTTTTCTGAGCTTTCTTATTATCTTTTTCCGTTTCAAGAGGAGGCTCAACAATAAAATATTCCATCGAGGGCTCAATCGATTCATATTTATTTTGATTTTCTTTAATTTGAGGTTCAAAAGGAATTCCCCTTAACCATTCTAGATAAACAGATAAAATATCAGAAAGATTATTCCTTAAAGGAGTGTCACGCTTTGAATTATCGTGTCCGATATTATTACTAATGGACATAAAAATATTGCCCTGTTGATCTTCTTTAATAGTATTTCCATTTTCATCTTTTACGGGAATATACTTACCATCTTTCTCTATTCTTTTAATTCTTTTTTTCTTTAAATGAAGAATGGAAGTTTTGACGCCCGCTCCAGTTTTAACAAAAGTATTAAAAGGTAATGAGTGAACTCCTAAAATTACAAAATTTTCTATAATCCAATTTCTTAATTTTTGATAAGAATATCCATTTAAAATTGAATCATCTATTACAATTAATATTTCTTTACCTTCTTTGAGTAAATCATAATATCGATAAAGGAATAAGGCGTTAGAAGTTATTGATTTAATTTTATTTAAATCATTAAACTGTTCTAAAATAAATTCTTCATCGGGATTTTTCCGATTATATTTCATACTAAAAGGGGGGTTACTTAAAATTAAATCGAAATTATTACTTTTAACTGAATTATAAAGATCTTCAACATTTTGTTGAATTTCTAAATCATTAGAATCAATATTTTCGGGCTTAATTGAATTTAAACCGTCTCCATGAAAAATATTAGAGCCCCCGTCACCATGTAAATACATATTTATTCGAGCAATTCTACTTATTCTATCGTTCGCTTCAATTCCAAATAATAGTTTGTTTCTAACTAAAGATTTCTTTTCATTTTTTATACTAGGCTCTACATTAATTGCTCCGTTTATTTTACTTAATAAATAAGACATTACTTCAATTAAGAAACCGCCAGTTCCACAACATCCATCAAGAACTTTTGGTAAATCAGTATTTTCTTTAATTTCATTTTCTATAATAATATTTCTTAAACCTATTCTAGTCATAAACTCTACTACTGATCGTGGAGTAAAATATTGACCTAATTCTTTCCCTCTTATTGAAGCAGCTAAAAATACTTCAAACATTCTCCCATTTAGATCTTCATCGATACCACTAAGGTTTATATTTTCAAAAATTTCAATTAATTCTTTACAGGTTTCAGGTGATAAATTTAACTTTTCATCTTTTTGAAAGATTCTTTTTTTCTGATTTTGGATAACCTGATTATTTAAATCATTATTTAATTCATTAAATAAATTAGCAACAGGATGCTTTATTTCTAAATCGTTTAGTTTTTTTAGCCAAGGGGTTGTTAATTTAATTTCATCAGGTTCTAAATCAGTTTTCTTTAATCTCTTTTTATCTTCTTGAATTTTGAGGAAGATAAATTTACAAAATTCAAAAAAAGCATCCGTTGGCGATAATTTTTCTTTTTTCCAAATTAAATTATGAGCCTTATTAAATAATTTATTTAATTCTTCTGGAGTTAAGTTAACAAAAGTCTCTTTAAAATTTTTTTGAGGAATTAATTTATTATATTCAATATATCTTTTTAAAGCATTAAAACTTGGATTCGAACTTTCAATATCATCTAAGGCTAAAACTACTACCGGAGAATCTGAATCCCTATAATATAATTTTGTCATCATCCCGTTAGTTAAAAGCAACCACTCAATTCGATCGGACTCTGGTTTATTTCTGTTATAACTTAAAGCATAGCTCGCTGCTTGACCCCAGTGATCGTCAAGATTTTCATAAATATTTTTTGCCTCTATTAAAACTTTAGCTTTTTTATTTTTATTTAGTAAAAGATAATCTACAGTTTTACTAACTTGTTTTCTTCCATCATTAATTATTAAAGGCTTAACATTTTTTCTAGGTATAATACTTTCATCTTCAAACCCTAAAACTTTTAATAACTTTGTTAAAAAAAACATTTCAACACTAGTTTCATTATCTTTTAATGTTTTATCAGTGATTTCTAATAATTTACTTTCCATAAATTCCGCCCAATTATTCTTTTCGCTTAAATTATAGCAACTAATTATCAGGTTCACAATTATGGAGTCTAAAAAAAGGGTATCTATTTTCGATACCCTTTATTTTTAGTTAATCTTTTCTACTTTATCAATTCCAAATAATACGTTTAATCCGGAGCCGTTATCCCATCTTACTAAAAGGGATCCAGTATCATCAACTCCGTAAACCGTTCCTAAGGTTCCCATAGGCGGTGCAAAATCGTCATCCATTCTTAGTAATTTAACTCTGGTTCCATTGGGGTAATTTTCTTTTAATCTATTTAAAGTATTTTGGCTTATTCTTAAATTTACCATTTTTTATTTCCTTATCTTATTTTTTAATACTGATATAATTTCTTTAATCTCTATTTCTTTATTATTTTTAAAAGCTTCCTGTGAAGGATTTATTAAATATTCTGAATTATTGATATTAATTGTTAAAAAGCTAAATTCCGGATCAATTAATATTTTTAAGGTATTAGTTTCTAAAACTGTCTGACCGTCATAGATGCTAATATCAAGGCCTGTTGATTCTTTTATAATTTCCAGAATTTTAATATATCCTCTTAATAAATTTAAATAATTCAATTATCCTATAACCTCTTTTATTTCTTCTTCTTCAAACCCTAGAATTTCACTTAAATCGCTAATTTCTAATGGGGTAAAATTGTTTTTAGTTCCGTTTAAAGTTTGATTAAATCGGCTTAAAAGCGCCTGTAAGTAATTAATTGATTGAATTATTATTTCCTTATTCATTTATTAATTATTAAAGCCTGGAGGGGCTTTAAGCGCCCTCCCGGTTTAATTTATGATGTTCTTTATAAATATCTATAAAATCTGAAAGCCAAGTTCCGGCTAATACGCAGTGGGTTTGAATTCTGAAAATCGCTAATTTGCCTATTGGGCAGAGGCATTCAGGGGATCTTAAGTGATCAAATCTTAATAAGGCTTGTTTAATTCCTTCATTATCGAAAAAGTAAACTGTTTTAAAAGCTTCTTTATCGGTTATAATTCCGTGATCTATAAAAAAGTTTAAAATGTCATCCAGGTCTTCCTGGTCCAGGCATTCTATTACAAGCCCTTCTTCTTTTTTCATTCTTAATACTTGCTTTAATGAAATGTTTTTAATTTCCATTTTTTAGCTCCTTTTTAATTATTTTTTATTGTACCTACAGTATAACTCTGTTCCGGTATAAGTCAACATATATGTGGCGAAAATTTAAAAAATTTAGGGGCTTAAGCCCCTTTTTTATTTATTAAATGCGTTGATGATTTTACGTAATACGTTAAGGTCTCTTGTTAAGGTTTTTTCATTATGTGGCATAATTTCCCAGTCGTTATTTCTAAATAAGGCTATCATTCTGCCGTAATATCTTAGGCATAAATACTGGATTCTTCCGTCCTGAATTCCTTTATAGCTGGCTTTACCTAATCTTAATTCATATCTATAGGCTCCAACATTTCCCATTCTGAAATTTCCTTGTGATACGTTAGCTTTCATTTTTTAGCTCCTTTTTTAATTATTTTTTATTGTACTGACAGTATAACTCTGTCCCCAAAAAAAGCAACATATATGTTGAATTATTTTTAAAAAAATTAAAAATATTTTTCTGTTAAATTGACAATTCCAGAAAATCCTATAAAATTGAATATTATTAAAAGGTTTCTTTTTAGTGAATCCTTTTTATTATTTTTTATTGTAAATTGGCACTCAAAAGGTGCCATATTTTTTTAATAAAGTGCAACATAAAAGTTGACATAATTTTAAGAAGAGTTATACTGTAGGTACAATAAAAAATAATTAAAGGAGTTACAAAATGAAAAGTAACAATAAAGAATTTTGGATTTTAGATGAAAATGAAAATTATAAATATGGCTTAAAAATAGGTCAGCCGGATAATGAAAATTTATTAAATGACTTCAGCGGTACTGGAAAAATTAAAGAAATGAAAGTTATAAGCGGTAGCAGAATAGTAACCGAATTTAAAAATAACAACTGGGAAACCTTACCGGGGGATGAAGAAACAATAAACGAAGATCAGGATTTAATAACCGAATTAATATACGAATATAATTAAAAGGGAGGTACAAACCTCCTTATTTTTTGTCTGAAAATTTATGACTAAATAAGAGAGGTGATTAAAATAAAATTGATAAATAAAGAAAAAATCTTTATTTTTTTAAAAAAGTGCAACATATAAGTTGACATAATTCAGAAAAGAGTTATACTGTAGGTACAATAAAAAATAATTAAAAAGGAGTCACAAATGAGAAAGAACCTAATGATTTCAGTTAACAATGACACAAGAAAGGATTACGAAGGATTATTAAATCAGGCAATTAAAGAAGGATTTGAAAACATTTCAATAGTAATCGGTGAAGATGAAAATCAAAAAGACATCATGGTAAACAAACATGAAGATGAATGGTTTTTAATGATTTATGAAAATCACGAACAACAAATTAGCAGCCGAGTAAAAAGCCCAGAAGAAAATGAATCAGAAAAAATTACAGAATGGGTTTTCACTATTAAAGAAAGCCTATTAAAATTAGCAGCATAAAAAGGGGGCGAAAGCCCCTAATTTTTTAAAAAAGTGCAACATATAAGTTGACATTAAAAGCAAAATCGATTATACTGTAGGTACAATAAAAAATAATTAAAAAAGGAGTCAGAAATGAAAAATCAAAAAAGAATGAATCAGGGATACGAAATAATCCAGAGCACACAGGTAAGCGAAAATAAAGAGATCGTATTAGGGTATAACCCAAAATCAAAATTTTTTGTTTGCTGGGTATGCTTCAATAAAACCAATTATAACTGGGGAGATTATTCAGAAGATCCAAACGACGTTACTGAAACCTACTTTAAAAGAATTTTAGATAAATAACAATAAAGGCTCTCGGAAGAGAGCCGAATTTTTACAATAAAAAATAATAAAAGGAACCTTAAATGACCCAACAAGAATTAATTAAACAAGCCAAAAAAGTTTACAGTTTAGTTTTAAAATTTCAGAATGCTTTTAGCGTTGATACCGATGAAGAAAATAATTTTAAAGTTTTTGCTAGAAAACGAGATTTTACCCCAGAGCAATTAGCTATGCCCCATCTTTTTACTTTTGAGATGAATTATACAAACGCTATTTGCACCTATGTTTATAAAAACAAGGAATACGGGATCTGCATTACTGAAGAAAATATATATTTTACCAATCCTAAAGATAGCATGGAATTTATTGAAAATTTTCAAAACTTCTATAATTCCTTATTTGACTGGATCGGGAACTATGAAGCTAAACGACTGGATAAACCGAATCCAGATCACTCAGCTCAGAAAGCCTTTGATGACTTTTTTAATTTTCTAGATACACAGGATGAAACAATTTACTTACCTGAAAGAGCTGAAGATTGGACTCAGGAAATTATAGACAAAGTCAAAGATGATTATCGATTTAACATAAATATAAATATCCCCAATAGAATCTGGGAGGTATCCAATAAAGATGGCCGGATAATTAGATATGAAGACCACCGTCACGGTGAATATAGCCTCCAGATGATTGTTAATGGCGAGATGTTTTGTATTAGAAATAATCAATACTGGCAATTAGTTAGAAATACTGAAAACCCCATTAAACCCGTTAGTTTTAAATTTATAAAAAAGAAATTCAATCAATTAAAAGACTCCTTAAATCTTTAACACACTAAGCCTTCGAAAGAGGGCTTAGTAGTTAAAGATTTTATATCTTGTTATTAAATAAAATGGAGCTCAAAATGAAAACAAAAATTCAGATCTTAAGAGAAACAAAAGGTTACTCAAAAAGAGAATTAGCCAGGTTAGCTGGTGTATCAGATACAACAATAAGAAGGCTGGAGGATGAACCGGAGAGATACCGAACAGCTACCCTGGAAACCTTAAAAAAAATTGCAGATGTTTTTAAAATAAAGGTAACAGATTTAATTGATGAATCACTTTTATAGCCCAGTTAATTGGGCTCTTTTCATTTGTCTATAATTAATTTTTTATAGAAATAATTTAGAAAGGAGGAGCCGTATGAATTCTTATGAAGTTTCTATGGATTTAAATTTAGGTCAGGTTATTAAAGCTGATTCAAAAGAAGAAGCAAGAGATCTTTTTATCGCTCGTTTATATAGGCTGGCTAGAAAATACAGGATTGAAATTAATAATGAATTATTAGAAGAGATTTCTATTCAGGACTTACCAGTAAAAGTAGTTGAATAGAAGACAGAATAAGCCAAAGGCCTAAACTGCCTTCCGAAACAACTGATAATAATTATAAAACAATTACAATTATTGGTCTAGTCAGAATTTACTCAATTTACCCAAGGAGTTTACTAATTAATTAACGGTTAGTAAACTCTTTTTTCTTATAAATTAAGCTTCCAGGACGGCCAAATTTAAGCTTAATTTAACCGTATTTAAACGAAAAAAAAGCTCCGGAATACTTTCCGAAGCTCTGAATTGATTAGCTTAAATGTTAATTTTTTTATTTTGTTTGCAACACGTTTGCAACAAAGCTTTATATAAATGTGATAACTACGCGAGATTTTTCAAAATTGGTGATCTCGAATGCTCTCAGTTTTGGTTAAAATTATTTAATTATATAAAGATTTCTCAATTTAATTATAATCAAAAAACGCCCTAAAACAGCCTAAATTTACCCCCGTTTGCAACACGTTTGCAACACATTTGCAACACGGATTTAATCCAGTAATTCAATAGCTGATTTAAGCTGAGCTAAAGTTTTATGAGTATAAACTCTTTCCCCAACTCCTGGTCCTTGATGACCCATTATTAAATTGATAACATTATTATTAACATTTAAGTTATCGAGCCTTGTCCTAAGAGTGTGTCGGCACTCGTGGGGGATATGGCTCATTTTTAATGCCGTCATTACTTTTTTAAACCGAACCCGATATTGTTTTGATTTATAGTTTAAAAAGGTTTTACCATTAGCTTGAGCAACCCTGTTTTCTACAATTGGTAAAATTTTAGAATGGATCGGGATAATTCTATCTTTACCAGCTTTAGTTTTAATACCGCCTTTTAATAAGCCATTTTCCAGATCGATATTTTCTACTAAAAGCTTTTCAATTTCTCCAGATCTCATTCCGGTATAAATATTAAACAAAACCAGGTCAACATCTTCAACAACACCGAGATTTTCCCATAAAATTTTAATTTCTTCTTCTGAGAATGGAACCTTTTCCTTAGCATTAGAATCTCTATAAGCCGGGAGATTCTCACTATATTTCTTATTAATAATGTCATATTCATAAGCTATGTTATCCATCGCTTTAAATAATTGTTTTAAAGCGAGCTGAGTTGAATTCCCAACTCCCGGCTGTTCGATTATAGAAGAAAAATGAAAAGTTTTTAAATCCGCATAAGGAATTTCATATAACTCTTTGCAGTAATTTCTGTATTTGCTTTTATATTTTCTAATAGTATGATCGCTAAGCAAATTACTTTTACGCTCAATTAAAAGATTAAAAACTTCTGAAAAAGTTGCTTTCTTTTTATTGATATCCCAGGGTTCTTTATGAAAATCTGCCAGTAGAGCTAGCCCCTCTTCACGAGTTTCTGTATATCCCAATATCTCTTTCTGGAACCTTATTACAAAAGGTTTTCTTCTGTTTCCTGAAAGCTTGGAAATAGATCCATATCCGTTTGGCAATTTCATAACAGACCTCGTGACTTATGCTTTCCCTAAAACTTTTCCCTGAATTATTAAGGATTTATTAACTGGAATAGGTTTATAGTTTTTATTATGAGATATTAAATAACCATAGCCGAATTCTTTAACAAATTCATCTCCTAAAAAGTTAAAAACCCCAATTTCTCCAGGTTCTAATTGATTAGTTCTTTTAACAAATAAACGGTCTCCAGAACTAAAAGTTGGCTCCATACTGTCACCAGTAACGCTAATAACAAAATCTGTTTCTTCCGGAACTCTAGAACTTGGAATAGATATCTTTTCTGCGGTAGCTTCTTCGATTCGATTTCCTGGTCCCATACTGGCAGCTTCCAGATAGTAAGGGAGCTCGGTATAGGAGACCTCCGCTGTTTCAGTATTATCTGCATAGACGGTTTCAGAAATCATTGGCATAAAGGTTATAACTTTATCGTTTTGACTTTGTTTTAACCGATAGCCTAAATCTAATAAAGTCTCTTTATTAAAAGCATCTAATCCACCAAAAAGCTCTAGAAGTTCAGTTTCTAATGAAGTTAAGTTTTCATAAGGATTTTTTTGTTTCTTGACAATTTTTCCTTTAGCTAATTGATTGGCATCTATGTTGAGAAAATTTGTAATTCTTAACACCGTTGCTAAATTAGCTTTTCCCAAACCACGTTTTAAAATTGATCTAATTGTTGATTCGGGCATCCCAATAGCTTTAGCGAAATTACGGATAGTCTTAAAATTGTCAAGAATATACTCTTTTAATCTTTTCTCAACCATAATTATCACCTCGTAATCATATTTTAACAGACCTGCGCTATTTTTGAAACATTATAGCGAAAAATTAAAATTTATAACGAAAATTCACTATAATTTATTGACAAAAGCGCAGTTGAACTTTACAATAGTAAATGGAAAACGCAAATGCGCTAAAAAAGTTTCTGTATAACTCAAATGCGCTATTTAAATAAGGAGGAGTCATGTACCCAAATGTAAATGCTGAATGTGCTAGAAAAGGAATAACCAGAAAATTTTTAGCTCAACAGGTTCTTCATATTACACCAGGAACTTTAAGCAAAAAGCTAAAAAAAAGAAACGGATTCTCGTTTGAAGAAGCACAGAAAATTCAGGAATATTTAAATCCTGGGATGGATTTAAACAAGCTGTTTGAATTTGATAGTAGAGATGAAGTAAATGGATAAATTACCAGAAAATTTATATGCAGGTACCTGGAAAATTATAGCAGGTGTACCAAGTCCGGCAGAAAACGAGTTTGTTATAACTGGATATGATCCAGAAAGTCTAACCCCATATGGAACCTGGACTTGTTTTATTGATGAAAGAAAGCAGAAATATGAAACATTATGGGGGCATTACTTTAGAGATAAAGATACCGCCATAAAGGACATGTTAAAAAGAGCGAAAATCAAATGACTTTTACTACAGAGGATTTTAAAAAGGCTCTAAATAAGTCAGGTTTAACTCAAAAGCAACTGGCTGAAAAAACAGGAATATCACAAAAGCAGATCTCACAATATGTACACGGAGTTATACCTGGAGCCAGTAATCAGGAAAAAATTAAAAAAGCCTTAGAAGAGCATCAGCTCAATCAGGATGAGGATAAGACAGAAAAGTTAAAACGGGCAGCTCAAAAATTAGATATGAGTTTAGAATCCTTAAAAATCTGTTTAATTAAAGAACTGATAAAACCTCAAATAGGTGTAGCAATACCCCATAACAATCATTTTAGCTACACCATATTTGAAAATAGATTAAATAAATATCTCGAAGGAGACGATTTTTAATCTAATTAAATTATACCACTGAAATTAAAAAAGGAGGTTCTATTGAAAAAGGATTTAAAACAACGTTACCAGGATGATCCTAATCAGGCTCTACTGGATGAAGTTTTGGATGTGATACAGGAAACAAAAAATCCTGTAACAAAGCTAGAAGCAATTAAAATAGCTTATTCACTTAAAGATGATTCTGTTTGTTAGGAGATTTAATGAAAGATCAGGAATTAGTTTCAGAAGAAAGGCATTATAACAATCTTCTCTATTTAAGAGAATTGGTAAAGATCAGAATTGATGATTTCGTTGAAAGTAAAAAGGAGGGAGATTTAGTCAACGAAGATGCAGTAATTGAAGATCTTGAGAATTTAGAAATTATTGATAATTGTCTTACAAAAGTTTATTCAACAGTTAAATTTTTTGATAACGAAAAATAAAGGTATCAGAAAAAACCGAACCACTGATACCTGAAAAAGTCAACTTAAATTAATTTTAAAACCTTAATTTTATTAAATCAATCGTGTTTACTTTAATTTTATAAAAAAGTAGGAAAATTAATGAATTTAATAATTACTAATACAAATTTAGATGAATTAACCGCTATTTGCTCTCGAATTGGCACCCCCAGTTTTTATGAAATAGAAAAAGCTGAAAAAGAAAACGCCAATTTAAATGAGGTAGCTAATTCAGCAGAAAATTATGCTGAGTACGAAGACAAAGTACAAAAGAAAATAGATCAGGCTGTAAAAGCCGGTCAATCTATCAAAAATGAAAAACCGGAGCCAAAGGCTCAAAAGCCTAAACAGGAAAAACCAGAACCTGAATTACATTTAGACGGGCCACCACCAAGTGAAATAACTCTTCATGATTTACAGATCTTATCCGGAGAAATAGTTAAAGCTGGAAGAAGAGACGCTCTTGAAGACTATTTAAGTAAAAAGAAATACGCCTCTATTTTGAAAGTAGAAAAAGAAAACTATTCAAAAGTTTATGAGGACTTAAAGAAAATAAAAGGTGAGTAAATGTCGGGAGCTCATGCCAAATTAGCTCCGTCAGCAAGCGAAAGATGGATTAACTGTCCAGGATCCGTAAAACTTTCAGAGAATTTTCCCGATACAACTAGTATTTATGCCAAAGAAGGAAGTCTAGCTCATAAACTGGGCGAGATAAAACTAAAAAGCAGGCAATTCAATAAAGAAATAGATGCTAAGGAATATCAGAAAATTCAGGATAATGAACTCTATTCGGCTGATATGGAGGACTTTACAGATGAATATGTTGAATATATTGAAGCTATAATTAACAGCTTTGATATTAATCCCTTTATTGAAATCGAAACGAATCTGGATTTAAGTTTTATCGCTCCGAATACCTTTGGAACTGCCGACTGCCTTATTTTAGATGGAGATACGCTTCATGTAGTCGACTTTAAATACGGAAAAAATGTCGAAGTTGATCCGACTGAAAATCCCCAAATGATGATCTATGCTTTGGGAGCTCTTAAGATGTATGACGGATTAATCTTTGATATTAAAAATGTAACCATGCATATTGTTCAGCCAAGAAAAAATAATCTTAGTAGCTGGACAGTTTCGAAAGCTGAGTTACTAAATACCTTAGAAACCGTAATTAAACCGAAAGCAGATGAAGCCTTATCCGATCACGGTGAAACCAAATATGGCGACTGGTGTATTTTTTGTAAAGCCAAACCTATCTGTAGAGCTTATTCAGAAAGATTTAATCCTCAATTTAAAGTTGATAACCCAAAAGAATTAAGTAATAAGGAAATAGCTGAACGAATTTCAGTATTGGAAGGAATGAACGGCTATTTAAAGACTTTAAAGGAATATGCAGTTGAAAAAGCTCTCGAAGGAGAGGAATTTCCAGGATATAAGGTGGTTGAAGGACGGAGTGCTCGTAAATGGACAGATCAAGCAAAAGCTTTTGATATTGCTGAAGGTGCCGGATTTGACCATTCAGTTTTATATGAACAAGTACCATTAACTCTACCAAAAGTTGAAACAATGATGGGAAAGAAAACATTTGATGAATTACTAGGGGACTTTGTAGAAAAACCAAAAGGAAAACCGACCTTAGTAGAAGATAAAGACAAACGTGATAATTACCAGATTCAAACAGTCTGGGATGATTTTAAAGATTTAGAAGCAGAAGAATAAAGAAAGGAAAAAACATGCAGGAAAAAGTTACAGTTAGATTATACGGAAGATTTTCATATCAGAATTTATTTGAAGCAAAATCATTAAACAAAGACGGCTCAGGAGATAAAAAATATTCAGTTACTCTCCTAATTGATAAAGATGATAAAAAGCAAATGCAGATTATCCAACAGGCTATTAAAGATGCTAAACAGCTTTATAAGGATGAAGTTTTTGGAGGAAAGCTTCCTAAAAATGTAAAAACCATTTTCCATGATGGGGATGATGAAAGACCTAACGGTGGAGAATTCGGACCGGAATGTCAAAACAAAATAGTAGCCACCTTTACAACCAAAGAGGAATTTCCTCCGGGAGTTATTGCTGGAAGAGATAAGCATAAAGCTGAAAAAGATGAAATTAAAAGCGGAGATTATGGTTGGATTACAGCCGATATTAAAGCTTATAACACCAACGGAAATAAAGGAATTACCGGATATCTCAAGAATGTTTTTAAAACTAAAAATGGAGAAGCTTTAGCTGGCAGAACCTCACCTTATGATGACTTCGCTGATATCGAAGCTGAAGATGATGACGAAATAGAAATCGATCCATTAACAGGTCTCCCGATTGATAGTGAAGATGTACCATTTTAGAAATGAACACTCTAAATATCGATATAGAAACTTTTAGCTCTTCCGATCTTTCAAAAGAGGGTGTTTATAAATATACCGAATCAGAGGATTTTGAAATAATCCTCTTCGGTTATAAGTTAAACAATGATGAAGTAAAAGTGATTGACCTCGTCTCGGAAGGTTCTATTCCAGACGAGGTTATTAAATTTTTATTTGATCCTGACACTCTTAAAACCGCTTTTAATGCTCCCTTTGAAATTACCTGTATTAATAAATACCTGGAACAAAAAGGTTATAAACAGCGACTTGATATTTCGCAGTGGGAGGATACCATGCACCGGGCTTATTGTGCCGGTTATTCCGGGGGCCTGAAAAATGTAGCTATAATGATGCACTTACCGCAGGATAAACAGAAAGATCGAAGTGGTACCTTACTAATTAATAAATTTAGTAAACCTAGAAAACCAACAATGCGGGATCAGCGGACAAGGATTCTTCCTAAAGATGATCCTGAAGCCTGGGAACGCTTTAAAGAATACAACAGGCAGGATGTAGTAGTTGAATCAACTATTAGAGAGAAATTACTTAATATCGAAATACCTGAAAAGGAAAAACAGGGTTGGATTTTAAATTATCAAATCGTTACTAAAGGAACCCTAATTGATTCGGAGTTAATTGATGTTGCCCTGGAACTGGATAATATTGAAAAGACTAGATTAAAAGAGTCGATTCAGGAAATGACTGGAATTATTAATCCAAAAAGCAATATTAAAGTTAAACAATGGTTAGAACTCCAGCTGGGGCATGAGATTAAATCAATTGCTAAAGAGGCTATAAACGATTTAATTAAAGAATGTGAGAAAACTGATAATTTAGAAGCTAAAGAAGTTTTATTACTAAGACAGGAGTTAAATAAAACCTCATTAGCCAAATACCACGCTCTTGATCGAATGGTCTGTAATGATGGCCGAATTAAAGGGACTATGCAATTTTATGGATCCAGAACGGGCCGTTGGGCTGGTAGAGGTGTTCAGGTTCAGAATATGCCAAGAAATTATATTCCTAATCTGGACTTAGCTAGAAATCTCCTTAAAGAAAAGGATTTTACCACTCTTAAATTAATCTATGGTGAAAACCTTAGTGACATTGCATCTCAACTAATTAGAAGC